>JAUSBB010000189.1 GCA_030652245.1 Rhodocyclaceae bacterium
AGGCAAGCATTTCCCCACCGCCGCGCGCGTCGTGCGCGAGCTGGCCGAGCGATTTCAGGCGCGCCCCTTTGGCGCGCCGGTGCTGCTCAATGTCAATGTGCCGGATGTCCCCTACGCAGCATTGAAAGGGGTGCGCATCACCCGCCTGGGGCGTCGCCACAAGGCCGAACCGGTGGTGAAGCAGATGTCGCCACGCGGCGAGACGGTTTACTGGATCGGCGCGGCCGGCCCGGCGGCCGACGCGGGCGAGGGCACCGACTTTCATGCGGTCGACAATGGCTGGGTGTCGGTGACGCCCTTGCAGATCGACCTGACCCACATCGGCCAGATGGATCGCGTCTCGGAATGGATTGCGGCATGACAGCCCTCGCCGGCATCGGCATGACCTCGCAGCGCACCCGCACGCGCATGATCGAGCGCCTGCGCGAGCAGGGCATCCGGAACGAACAGGTATTGACGGCGATGGCCAGCGTGCCGCGCCATATCTTTGTCGATGAGGCGGCCGCCCATCGCGCCTATGAGGACACGGCACTGCCGCTGATTCTCGGCCAGACGATTTCGCAGCCCTACATCGTCGCGCGCATGATCGAATTGCTGCTCGACGGCCGCGCCGGGCTCGGCAAGACGCTCGAAATCGGCGCCGGCTGCGGCTATCAGACGGCGGTGCTGGCGCAACTGACGCGCGAGGTGTTCGGCGTCGAGCGGCTGGCCCCGCTCCTGGCGCGGGCGCGCGAGAACCTGAAACAACTGAAGCTGCCCTTCATCCGCCTCAAGCACGCCGATGGCATGGGCGGCCTGCCCGAGGCCGCGCCCTTCGATTCGATCATCGTCGCCGCCGCCGGTGTCAGCGTGCCGCAGTCCTTGCGCGACCAGCTCGCCCCGGGCGGCCGGCTGGTGATACCGGTCGGTGGTGGTGATCAGGTGCTGTGCATGATCGAGAGAACGCCCGAAGGCTGGGTTGAATCGCGCTTTGACGCGGTGCGTTTTGTGCCGCTGTTGCCGGGAGTCGCTTGATGCCGGGGCGGATGGCTTTTCTCATGCTTGTCTTTGCGCTGGCAGGTTGCGGCGGCATGAAGCCCGCGCCCGTTGGCGACAGTCGTGCGCCCACGCAGGTCGAGGCGGCCCGGCCGGGCGCGGTCGCACCGCCTGTTGCGTCCGCGCCAGTCCCCGTGGTTTCCGACGGCAGCTTTTATGTCGTCAAGAAAGGTGACACGCTGCACGCCATTGCGCTCGATCATGGCGTCGATTACCGTGAGCTGGCGGCGTGGAACAATCTCGAAAACATCAACCGCATCACCGTGGGCCAGCGTTTGCGGGTGAGCGCGCCGGGCGCCGCAGCGGCGGTTGCCGCCACGTCGGGTGTTGCCGAAACGCGGCCGATTACCAGCGGTGGCGCCGTGGTCGCGCGTCCGCTGGATGGCGCCGCAGTTGGCACCGCAGCCGGCGCCGTCCCGCCAGCGCCGACTTTTACGCCGGGGAGCGAAACGCTGAAGCGCTCGCCCAAGGGCGGCAAGCTGCCGTATTCGGCGGAAAATCTGGCCCGCCTGAAGGCGCAAGGCGTTGCGCCCGCTCCGCTGGTTGCCGCGCCAGCGGCGCAGCCGGAAACGCCTGCCGCTCCTCCGCCCGTGGCGCCCGTGGTTATTAGCCCGCCGCCAGCTACCGCGCCGGGCGACATCGACTGGGCCTGGCCCGCGGCGGGGAAACTGCTCGCCGGCTTCAGCGAGGGCGGCGCCGGTCAGGAAGCGAACAAGGGCATCGACATCGCCGGCAAGCCGGGCGATCCGGTGCTGGCGGCGGCTCCCGGCAAGGTGGTCTATGCGGGCAGCGGCCTGCGCGGCTATGGTAATCTGGTCATCGTGCGTCACAATGCCCTATTCCTGTCCGCCTACGCCCATAACAGCCGCATCCTGGTCAAGGAAGGACAGACGGTGACGCGCGGCCAAAGAATTGCCGAACTCGGTAATTCCGATGCCGACCAGCACAAGTTGCATTTCGAAGTCCGCCAGCAGGGCAAGCCGGTCGATCCGCTCAAATTTCTGCCACCGCGCTGATGATCATTCCCGAAGATAACGAAGATATTGGCGATAACCCGGTTGAGCCAACGGCGGCCGGGGAGCCGGAAACCCTGCACGATCCGGCCCACGACGTGACGGGCGAGGAAGGCTTTCTTGATGACATCACCCAGCTTTATCTCAGGGAAATCGGCGCCACGCCGCTACTGACGCCGCCGCAGGAACTGGCGTTGACGCGCGCCGTCAAGTGCGGCGATTTTGCCGCGCGCCAGCACATGATCGAGGCCAACTTGCGTCTGGTGGTCAGCATCGCCAAGCATTACCAGCATCGCGGCATTTTGCTCGACGATCTGATCGAAGAAGGCAATCTCGGCCTGATTCACGCGCTGGAAAAATTCGACCCCGAGCGCGGCTTCCGCTTTTCGACCTACGCGACCTGGTGGATTCGCCAGAACGTCGAGCGCGCCATCATGAACCAGTCGCGCACCATCCGCCTGCCGGTGCATGTGGTCAAGGAACTCAACGCCGTGCTGCAGACCTTGCGCCGGCTGGGCGTTGAACCGGGCGATGCCGAATCGGCGCTGGAAACGGTGGCGGGGCTGTTGCACAAGCCGGTGGCGGAAATTCGCCGCATCCTCGCGCTCAACGAGCGCACCACGTCCCTTGACGCACCGCTGGACATCGACCCCATGCTGAGTGTCGCCGACGCCATCGCCGACGAGGACGCCGACGATCCCGAGAGTGTCGCCGAGCAGATCGAGATCGAGCAGCACGTCGCCGCCTGGGTCGCCGACCTGTCCACGCGGCATCGCCGTGTCGTCGAGTCGCGCTATGGGCTGAACGGCCAGGACATCGCCACGCTCGAAACCCTCGCGCACGAACTGGGCATCACCCGCGAGCGGGTGCGGCAATTGCAGATGGAGGCGCTCACCCGGCTGCGCCAGCGCCTGGCGCGTCAGTCGATGGACGTGCGCGCGCTGCTTTGATATTCGCGTAGCGTCGCCAGGGCCTTGTCATACTCGAAGCCCGCGATCTGCCGGGCGAAAATCTCGAAGCGCCAGTCCATGGCTTGTTGCAGGAATGCTTCGCCCTCGGCAAGCACCTCGGCGGCGCGGGTGTCGTCTTCGCTCAACAGTTTTTCGAGACGGCGCACGATGGCCGCGCCATCGATGCTGGCGGGCTGCGGCTGTTCCGGCGGTCGGCCAGGCGTCGCTGACCTGCTGGCAGCGGGCTTGATTTGCAGGTCCATCCAGAAAACGCTGCCCTGGCCGGGTGCGCTGTGCATGTCGATGTCGGCGCCCATCATGCGCGCGGCCTGCCGGGTCAGCGCCAGACCCAAGCCGACGCCGCCGTAGCGGCGCGTCGGGCTGTCGTCCTGTTGGTGGAAGGCGTTGAACAGCCCGGCCTGTTTGTCGGCCGGAATGCCGATGCCGGTGTCCGTCACGCTGATGCGCAAGGCGATTTCACCGTCCGACGCCGTGCCGAGAGATTCGGCGCGCACCCGAATGCTGCCGTGCGCCGTGAATTTGGCGGCATTGGCGGCCAGTTGGCGAATCACCACGGCGATGCGGTGGGCATCGCCATGCAAAAACGGCGGCAGGTCGTCCGCAATTTCCAGGGTTGCCGCGAGCCCCTTGGCACGCGCGGCGGCGAAGGGGATCTGACAGGCCTCGCCCATCACGACGCGCAGGACGAAGGGTGCCGTCTGGCTGGGCGCGTTGCGGGTGAATTCGATGAGGCCGTCGACCAGGCCCAGCAGTTGCTCGGCCGCCGTCAGCACCTTGCCGGCAATGTCGTCCGCTTTTGCCGGCAACGCCTCCCTGCGCAGCAGTTCGGTGAAGCCGACGATGGCATTCATGGGCGTGCGCAATTCATGGCTCACCATGCCCAGAAAGCGGCTTTTGGCCTGGTTGGCGGCTTCCGCGGCGTCCTTTGCCTGGCGCAGTTCTTCGGCCATGACGTTCAGCGCTTGGGTGCGTGCCGCCACCTCGGTTTCCAGGTGCTTGCCGTGCTGTTCAATGACACGCAACTGACCGGACATCCGGGTGTAGATGCCGGTGATCGAGCGGCCCAGCACGGCCTGGGAAGGCCAGAGGTTTCCGCCCTTGGCCGCTGCGTAAGCGCCCTCCGCCGATAAGCCATCCTGCATGGCGCGCACCTGCCGGGCCATGGTCTGGTCTTCGCCCAGCACATGAAACAGGAGCCAGCTGGCCAGAAACCCTAGAAATTGCTGCCTGGCCAGGGCATCGGCCTGGAGCAGATTTCCCTTCCAGTCCAAGACGTCCCGCAATAACTTGGCATGGGTCTGGCGGTGATGTTCAAGCACCCGGATATCGACGCCCTGGACGCGCATCAATTCCTCTTCGGTGCGGAAATGTTCCGCCGTGTAGGCGGCCAGGCCGGCGAACACGGCATCCAGGTTGGCCTGCTCCGGGCGGTCGTCCAGCAGGACGCGCGCCGCCCCGTTGACCAGTTCCACCAGGCGGTGATGCTGGCGATCGACAATGTCGATCCCGGTCAGGAAGTCATCGGTCCAGGTGAAGAAGTCCATGCTTCAAGCGCCGCGTTTCAAGGACCGCAGGATGTCCAGGGCCGCCTGATAATTGAAGGCGTCGATCTGTCGTTCGAGTGCGGTTGCCTCTGCCCCGAACACCTGCCGTAGCAGGGCGCGTCGTTCGGCGAGCAGGTCGGCCACGGTGATGTCGTCGGCGGCGAGCAGGCGTTCCAGGCGGTCGAGCAGGTCCTGGATTTCGGCCGGGGTGGCGCGCGTAGGCGCGGCTGTCGCGTTTGTCTCGGCGGGCAGGCTGGCGACCGCTGTTTGCAGTGTTTTCAGCGTCTCGCCCAGCGTTGCTAAAAGCGGTGCGAGCAGTGGTGCGTTCAGATTATCCCGCCCGTTGTGCAAGACGGCGTCGAGTTCGGTGGCGGCTGAGGCGAGATCCGTCAGTCCCAGCGTGCCGGCTGCGCCCTTGATGCCATGCGCCAGTTTGCGCGCGTCTTCTCGCTGGTCATTCGCCAGGAGCGCCTCGATCCGTGCCAGGTCGTCCTGGTGGCGTTCGCTAAAGTCGCGCAGTAGCTGCACATAGCGTTCCACATGGCCATTCATCAGGCGCAAGGCTCTTTGCAGTTCCGGACTGTCGAGCCTGGCCAGTTGCTCGGGCAGGGCGGGCATGGGCGCGTCGTCGCTAGCGCGCATCGGGGCGGCCGACGACGTTGAGCCCGGTGTTACTGTGTCTGGCAACCATTTGAGCAGGGTATCGAACAGGGCATCCGGGGCGACCGGCTTGGTGATGAAGTCGTTCATGCCGGCGTCCATGCAGCGTTTCCGGTCTTCGGCGAAGGCGTTTGCCGTCATCGCCAGAATGGGGATGGTCGTGCCGTGGGCGAGCCGGCGAATCTGCCGGGTCGCTTCCAGGCCATCCATGACCGGCATTTGCATGTCCATCAGGACCAGTGCAAACTTTCCGCCGCTGGCGATCAGGCGGACGGCGACCGCGCCGTTTTCCGCCTGTTCGACCGCCAGGCCGGCGTTTTCCAGCAGACCGGCCGCCACTTCCTGATTGACGGGGTCATCCTCGACCAGCAGCACCCGCGTGCCGTGATGGTGGCGCGCCAGGGCGGCCTCTGCATTGCGGTTGTGTTTGTCTTGAACGGCAGCCGCGATGACCGTGCCGTCGCCCTTGGCGAGCCGCGCCGTGAACCAGAAGGTGCTGCCCTTGCCCGGCGTGCTGTCGGCGCCGACTTCGCCGCCCATCAGTTCGGCGATGTGGCGGGTGATGGCCAGCCCCAGGCCGCTGCCGCCGTAACGACGCGTGGTGGAGGTGTCGGCCTGCTCGAAGGCGGTGAACAGACGGGGGATCATCTCGGGGGCGATGCCGATGCCGGTATCTTCCACCTCGAAACGGAGCAGGGCGCTGGTGGCATCCTCCGCCAGCAGGCGGGAACGCAAGACGACATGGCCGCGCTGGGTGAACTTGATGGCATTGCTGGCCAGGTTGAGCAGCGCCTGGGTCAGGCGGGTCGGGTCGCCGTGCAGATTGGTCGGGAGTGGTCCCGTATCGATGATCAGCTCCAGCCCCTTGGCGCGGGCCGGTTCGTCCAGCAGGGACGCGATATTGGGCGGAATGCCGGCCACGGCAACGGGGACGGATTCGATCAGCAGCTTGCCGGCCTCCACCTTGGACAGGTCGAGAATGTCGTTGATGAGGCCGAGCAGCAGGCGGCTGGCCTGTTCGATCCGGTCGAGCTGTTCATTCTGTTTCGGCGTGACCTCGCCGCGCCGCAGCAGGTACGTCATGCCCAGAATGGCATTCATCGGCGTGCGGATCTCGTGGCTCATGTTGGCCAGGAAGGCGGCCTTGCTGCGGCTCGCCGACTCGGCCTTGTCCAGCGCGAATTCGAGCTGGGCGGTGCGCTCGGTGACCAATTTTTCGAGATGGTGGCGGTGGCGGTCAAGTTCTTCGCCGATGTGCTTTTTCTCGGTGACGTCTTCCTTGACCGCCACATAGTGGCTGATCGTGCCGTCCGGCTGGCGCAGCGGGGTGATGATGGCGAATTCCACGTATTCGCTGTCATCCTTGCGCCGGTTGATGAACTCGCCTTTCCACGGCTGGCCGCGGGAAAGCGCATGCCACATCGCGGCATGGGTCGCGGGCGGTGTCTTGCCGGATTGCAGGATGCGCGGGTTCTGGCCGATCACTTCCGCGGGACTGTAGCCGGTGGTTTGCAGAAAGGTCGCGTTGACGTATTCGATTTCGCCGTCGAGATTGGTGATGACGACGCTCTCCGGGCTTTGTTCCACCGCCTGGGCGAGCTTGCGCAGTTCATCTTCCCTGGCGCGCAACGCCATCTCCGCCCGACGTTTCTGCACGGCGCGCCAGATGTCGTTGGCGATGAGTTGCACGGTCTCCACATCCGTGTCGTTGTAATCCTCGGCCTTGTTGCCCACGCCCGCCAGCATCACTACCTTGCCGTTTTCGATCACCGGCACCGTGATCAGGCGCAGCAGTTCGGCATGCCCTTCCGGCAGGCCGCGTTTATGCGGGTAGGCCGCGTAGTCGTTGAACATGACCGTCTTGCGCATCCGCAGGGCGTCGGCCCAGATGCCGGCCTGGCTGACCGGATAGTGCTTGTCAAAGCTCGCGCGGCAATAGCTTTCCAGGGTGCGGCGCGACCAGGCCGTCAATTCGATGGACTCTTCGTCGGCGTTGACAAAATGGATGAAGGAAATCCGGCTGCCGGTCAAGTCTTCGGCCAGTTCCTGGCCGCGCTGCATGAAGGCGGTCTCGTCGAGTTGTTCGGCCGCCTTGGGCAGTTCCAGCAGCGCCTCGGCGCGCCGGGCCTGCAAGGCCAGGGCGGCTTCAGTGCGCTTGAATTCGGTGATATCCACATGCCCGCCGATCAGGCGGATGGCCTGGCCGGCGTCATTCACGGTCGGGACGCCCTTGGACGCGATCCAGCGGTAGGAGCCGTCCTTGTGGCGCATGCGGTATTCCATGTCGAATGCCGGCGTCGGATGGGCCACGAAGGCCATCACGCCATCCAGGGTGCGCTGCAGGTCGTCGGGATGCAGGCGGTTGTGCCATTCGGCGTAGTCATTGGGCATTTCGGCGTCCGCGTAGCCGAGCTGCGCCTTCCATTCGGGAGAGAACACGACCTGGTTGGTGACGATATCCCAGTCATACAGACCCACCTGGGCGCCGGCGACGGCCACGCGCAGGAACTGGGTCTGCTCGGCGAGCGCGTCCTGGGTGCGTTGCGTCGCCTCGCTGATCGCCAGTTGGCGGCGCTGGCGCAACGTGTAGAGCACAAAACCGGCCAGAAGCAGCGCCAGCAGTCCGGCCGTGGCGATCAGGATGGCGTGGGTGTGGGCTTCCGCAAGAATTTCCTTGCGGTCCATCTTGGCCATCAGGTACCAGTCGGTGCCGGGAATGGCGTGCGCCACGCCGATGGTTTTTGCTTCGCGGTAATCCACGCCCTCCAGCGGCTGGCCGAGCTGGTCGGGGTGGGCGAGGGCTTGGACAGACAAGATCCGTGCGTTCGCCATTGGCATGCGCAATTGCAGCGCGGCAGCGGGCTGAAAACGCACATTGCTGATCATCTGGACGTGCTCGCCATCGCGCCGGAACAGCAGGGCCTCGCCGCTGGCGCTCGGCTGCGGCCAGGCGCGCAGCGCGGCGGACATGTAATCCTCGCTGTCGCTATGCAGGATGACGATGGGGCCCGGCTGCTGGTCGGGCGTCGGAATGCGGATCACGAAGTCCAGATGAATTTGTCCGGTCTCGTCGAGATACGGGCCGAGGCGGCTGACCTTGTCCGGTTGGGTGACGGCAAGAAAGCGGGCCCAGTTGGTTTGTGCGGCCAGGGTGATGGCCGCTTTGTCGGTTCCGGATTGCCACAGGAATTCGCCCTGTTCATTCAGCAGAACAATTTTTTGAAAAGTTTCGGGGGCGGTGAAGTCGGTGAGCCGCTTGAACAGACGGTCGCGGCCCAGCGTGTCGCCTCGTTGTTGCCAGGGCTGATAGGTGGTGGTGAATAATGGGCTGGTCTGCAACAAGCGGGCCTCGCGCTCTCTTTCCTTCAGCCAGTTGCTCACCTGCCGGGTCTTGCTCTCGGCGATCGACTGCAGTTGGGCGGCCGCGACAGCCTTGTGTTGTTCGATGAGGTTTTCGATGAGGCCAACGACAAGGGCGAGAATGATGGCGGCCAGCCAGGCCAGCGGCCACAGGAGTTCGCGCCAGAGCGGTTTTGCCGTGGACGCCATACCCCTCTCCCTAACCCTCTCCCGCAAGGGGAGAGGGAATTTGGTTCGTCTGTGCGCCTGCGTCGGCGCAGGCTTCGGCCACGCTGGCAAAGACGTCAAAGCTGGAGAGGAAAGCATCGACCACGGCGGGATCGAAGTGCCGGGCGCGTCCGGCGGCGATGATGTCGCGGGCGGCTGTAAAGGACAGCGCGGATTTATAGACGCGCGGCGTGATCAGCGCGTCGAAGACGTCGGCCAGCGCCATCAGCCGCGCCGACAGCGGAATGGCTTCGCCCGCCAGCCCGTCGGGATAGCCGCTGCCGTCCCATTTTTCGTGATGCCAGCGGGCGATTTCCTTGGCCGTGATGAGAAAATCGGCGCTCTGGTGCGCCGCTTGTTCGGCTTTTTCGATGGCCTCGGCGCCCAACTGGGCATGGGTCTTCATGATCACCCATTCTGCTTCGGTGAGCGGGCCGGGCTTGAGCAGGATGTGGTCGGGGATGCCCACCTTGCCGATGTCGTGCAGCGGAGCGGACTTGACCAGCAACTGGATGGCATGGGCGCTCAATTGCTCGGCAAAGCGGGGATGGTCGGCGAGTTCCCGGGCCAGGGTGTGCACATATTGCTGGGTGCGGTGAATGTGGTTGCCGGTTTCCGGGTCGCGAATTTCAGCCAGATATCCCAGCGCATGGATGCTGACATCCTGGATCAGCGAGTTTTCGGCCATGCGCCGTTCCACCTCGGCTTCCAGCCAGGTGTTTTGCGCGGTTAGCCGGTCGCGGGCAAGTTTCAGTTCCAGATGGGTCGCCACCCGCGCCAGCACAACGGCCGGCTTGACCGGTTTGGCGATGTAATCGACCGCGCCGAGCTTGAGGCCGCGCTCTTCGTTGATCTCGTCGTCGAGGGCGGTAACGAAAATCACCGGGATGTCGCGCGTGGCAGTATCTTCGCGGAGTTGGGTGAGGACGGCGTAGCCATCCCGCTCGGGCATCATCACATCGAGCAACACCAGGTCCGGGCGGGGCGGGGAAGCGACCGCCCGCAGCGCCTGCTCGCCGGAACTGGCGGCGCGCACGCGGTAATGGGGGCGCAATATCCAGGCCAGCACCGCCAGATTGGCGGGTTCGTCGTCGACGATCAGAATGGTTGCCTCAGTCGCGTTCTTGGACACGGCATGTGCTCACTGAATAACCAGCCGCGCAGTATAAGCCGGTGCGCTGTTCTTGCAGCGTCTGCGCGAACTGCATCACGGTCATGGCATAGAAACTGCTGCGGTTGTAGCGCGTGATGACATAGAAGTTTTGATAGCCGAGCCAGTATTCCGTGGGCGCGGCGGGCGTGACCAGATCGATCAGCGCGGCAGGGGCGGCGGGCGCGGCGGCGGGTATGTCGACGCCAAAGCCGGTCATTTCCGCCGGGCGGCGTGCAGGCTTGATTCCTTCGTCAATGAGTGGTTGATGCGCCGTCCCTATCAGCATGGCGGGAGCGGCTGACGCCGTCCCGCCAGCGCCGACTTTTAATGCAATCGGCCCGCCGGTTTCCCAGCCGTGTTCCTTCAAAAAATTCGCGGCGCTGCCGATGGCGTCGGCCGGGCTGGCGGTTAAATCGATCCGGCCGCTGCCATCGAAATCGACGGCGTAAGCGCGGATGCTGGACGGCAGAAACTGCGGCAGGCCGATCGCCCCGGCGAAGGAGCCGATATAGCTGTCAGGTGCGCGGCCTTCATCGCGCGCCAGCAGCAGCAGCGCTTCGAGTTCGCGGCGAAACAGCTCGGCACGCGGCGGATAGTCGAAGGCCAGCGTGGCCAGCGCGGCGAAGCTGTCGAAGCGCCCCAGTTGCTTGCCGTAAAAGGTTTCGATGCCGATGATGGCGACGATGATTTCAGCGGGTACGCCGAAGTGCGCCTCGGCCCGGGCCAGCGTGGCCTGGTGCTGGCGCCAGAAATCGAGTCCGGCCCTGATGCGGCGCGGGTCGATGAAGCGCTGGCGATAGGCCGCCCAGGAACGAATGCCCGGATCGGCGGGCGGCGCGATGGCTTTCAATACCGCGGGCAGCGGCCGGGTTTTCTGGAACAGCGCGGCGAGGCGCTCCGCATCCAGCCCGTGACGCGCCTGCATGGCGGCGATGAAGGCCTGCACCTCCTCGCGCTGCGCGTAATTACCGGCGTGAGCGCTGACGGCAAAGAGGGCAAGAAAAATGAAGACGATGCGTTTCATGGTTTGAAGTCTGACACGTGGCGGCGCAGCGTGGCGAGTAAGGTGGCGGATGGCGTGCCGTAGCGTAGCTCGGCATACAGCAGGGCAATTGCGCGAATATCGTCCGCGGCGGCGGGCAATTCGGCGGCGACGCGCCGGGCGTAGTCCGCGGGGCCTTCCCAGGCGTGGCGGGCGAGGCCGTGGCGCGCCAGGCGGCGCGACAGTTTGTGCCATTGTCGTTCCACCGGGTCGTGGCGCGGGCGGCGATGGAGCATCACGCCGGTGAGCGTCAGCAGCATGAGGCCGCACAGCACGGCGAGCGTGGCGGTCATGCCGCGCCAGTCCGGGGCGGCCATGCCCAGCCGCTTGAGAAAATCGCGCTGCCGTTCCGGGTTGTAGCCGAGCACCCACTGGTTCCAGGCATTGCTGACCGCCCACCAGCGAAAGCGCGCCGCGCGCAGCCAGTCGGGGCCGGCGCCGGACATCCAGGGCAGCGGTTCCCCGACGGGCACGGCGGCGGCGAGGTTCTGTTCGATGCGCGCCGGCGCGCTGACGGCCGTGGGGTCGACGCGCACCCAGCCCCGTTGCTCCAGCCAGACCTCGGCCCAGGCATGGGCGTCGGACTGGCGGATCACCCAGGTGTCATCGACGGGGTTGTGTTCGCCGCCTTGATAGCCGGTGACGACGCGCGCCGGCACGCCGGCCGCGCGCATCAGCACGACGAAGGAGGCGGCGAAATGTTCGCAAAAGCCGCGTTGGTGGTCGAAGAGGAATTCGTCGGCGACGTGCTCGCCCATCAGCGGCGGTTGCAGGGTGTAGATGAAGCGCTGGACGCGCATGAAGTCGATGGCGCGT
Organism: Rhodocyclaceae bacterium; assembly: GCA_030652245.1. Classification (GTDB taxonomy): domain Bacteria; phylum Pseudomonadota; class Gammaproteobacteria; order Burkholderiales; family Rhodocyclaceae; genus Sulfuricystis. The sequence continues at coordinate 11,802 of JAUSBB010000189.1, forward strand.
TGCAGGCGTTGCTGGTCGCTGCCGCCTGCCGCCGTCCAGCCAGCGCCGAGTTTTGTCGTGCGCGGGTTGTGCGTGGTGGAGAGCGTCAGGGCTTCGGTGAGCACACGTGGATTTTCGGGGGAATAGTGCACGGTGGCGCCGCTGTGCATTTCATAACGCAGCCGCTCCTGCACCGGCTTCCTGGCGTGGAGCTGGAAATCCGAGGTGGCCAGGGCAGCGGCGGGCAGGCTGGCGGGCAATTCGAGCGCGAACAGCCAGGGTTTGTTGTGTGGCTCCAGTGTTACGGCATAAGCATAGATGGCACCGTCGTTTTGCACTTGATAGGACAGCTTTGTCTCAATCGACTGGATGCCCGGCCGCCAGGTGCGGCCATCTTGCCGCGCCAGCACCGGGCCGCGCCAGTAGAGTTCCTGCTTGGGCGGCACCGGGCCGTCGAACTTGGCGCGAAAGGCGATGGCGTCGGACTGGATCAGGTTGTTGATCGCGCCAGGCGACATATTGTCCGACAGTCCCGTCAGGCCACTGTGGGCGTCGCTGGGCAAGCCCCACAGCGGTCCGGAAATCCGGGGAAACAGGACGAACAGAATCAGCATGAAGGGCAGGGCCTGCGCCAGCATCAACCCGGCGAGGCGCAGCAGGCTGACGGTGCGCGCCGCCGCGTCGGTCAGACTGGCCAGCGCGGCGGTGGCGATGACGAGGCCGCCGAGCGTGGTGAATGCCACCGGGATCGACTGATTCTCGAAGAACTGTGTGAGCGTCAGGAAATAGGCGAGCAGCACGATGGCAAGCCCGTCGCGCGGCGCGCGCGCTTCGAGTTGCTTGAGCGCCATGAAGATCAGGAGCAGCGCCACGCCGGCCTGCTGGCCGAATAGCGTGCGATATTCCATCAGCACGCCCGCCGTGCCGGCGAGGCTGACCAGCACCAGCACCCAGCGTGTCGGCAGCGGCTGGCGCCACCCGGCCAGCGCGGCGCGCCAGAGAAATGCCGCGCCGGCAACGGCGGCGAGCCACAACGGCACCTGCGACACTAGCGGGGCGTAGGCGGCCAGACCGGTCGCCAGGAGCCACCAGGTCTGCTGCGGGGTAAGCGGATGGAGCGGCGCCTTAGCCCTCATGCAGTGCGAGCGACTTGAGACAATTGTGGGCGTGATCCGGGCCGTGCGCCTGGGAAATTTCGCGTCCTGGCAGGCGCAGTCCCCAGGACAGTCCGGCGGCTTCGGTGTCCTGCACCCAGCGGGTCAGCACCGCCAGGCGCGTTTCGACATCCATGTCGTGCGGCAACGCGGCCCAGTCGAGCACCAGCGCCTGCGCCGCCGTGCCGGCGAATTGCTTGGTTTGCAGCGGCGCCCGCGGTCCCTGGCGCGCAACGGCTTTCCAGGCGACATGATGGGGCGGGTCGCTGGGTTGATGACGTTTGAGTCCGGCGAAATCCTCGTCGCCCGTGTCGCTGGGCAGACGCCCGCCTTGCAGGTCGTCAAAAGTCGGCGCTGGCGGGACGGCGTCGGCCGGCCGCGGATAGACCAGGCAGGCCAGCGCCGGCGCGGCGTAGCTCCAGGCGCGGATCAGCCCGAGCGGCCAGACCGTTTCGATGGTGACGCGCGGCATGGCGAGCCAGCCGCGTTCACGGGCGGGCAGCGGCAGCAGCACGCGCGCGCTGCCATGCGGTGGCACGGTGACCGTCATGGCGGGTTGTCCGGGCAGAAACAGCCGCAGCAGGTGGCGCGGCCGCGCGTCCGGGTTGTGCAGAATGAGCGGAAAGCGCGCGGTGTCGCCCGCGAACACCGGCAGGGCGGCGCCGACGGTGATGGCGAGACCGGCCTGGTTGCGGAAGCTGTGCAAGATGGTGACCACCCCCAGGCCCGCGAGCAGAAAGACGAGGCCGTAGCCGAGGCTCAGGTTGTAGTTGATCGCGCCGATCAGCATGACGAGGAGCGACACGGCGTAGAGCAGGCCGGCGCGGCTGGGCAGCACATAGACGCGCCGCTGGGAAAGCACCACCGGCACCGGCTCGGGCGGCCGCCCACGCAGCGCCCAGGCGGTGAAACGGTTGTGAAGATTGCGACGCAGGGCTGATGGCATGGCTCTATGATATGCAGCTTGCGCCGAATTTGGAGACATCTTGAAATCCATCGCCCTCTTTATTGCCCTGCTGCTGGCGCTCCTGGCGCTGCCCATGCTTCTGCCCTTCGGATCGGGCAACCGCCCCGACCCGGCCGGCGATGCGCCGCCCTGGCGGATCGACCGCCTGCCCGACGGCGCTTCGCGGGTGTTTGGCCTGAGCCTGGGCCAGAGCACGCTGGGAGAGGCGCGCCAGCGGCTGGGGCCCGATGTCCAGGTGGCCCTGATCGTCGCGCCGGGCGAGAGCGGTTCGCTCGAAGCCTATTACGAGAGCATCAACCCCGGCGGCGTGAAAGGCAAATTGATCCTGACGCTGGCAACTTCGCTCGCCCAGCGCGAACAGATGCTCCAACGGGCGCGCAAGGTGGATTACATGCCGAGCGCGGCGCGGCGGGTCGAGCTCGGCGCGGACGATCTGGTGCAGGCGGATGCGGCGCCGATTGTCGCGATGGTGTTCATTCCGTCGGCAAACCTCGACGAATCCGTGGTGCTGCAGCGCTTCGGGACGCCCGCGGAACGCCTGCGCAGCGGTGAGCATAAAGAGCACTTTCTCTACCCCGACCAAGGGCTCGACCTGCAACTCGATGCCAAGGGCAAGGAAGTGCTGCAATACGTCGCGCCCCGCGACTTCGCCCGGCTGCGCGCGCCGTTGGCAAACGTGCCGGCGCGCTAGTTGCCTTTTCGTTCAGCCTCGTAGGCCGACACGCTGACGCCGGCGTGCCCAAGGAATTCGCGCAGGTGCTTGATGTCCTGCCGGCTGAAGACATTGCCCTGATGCGGATGGTGCAGGAAATATTCGTGGCGGTTCAACAGCACGCGAAACCGCGCGCCATGAACGGGTTCGACCGTCGCGCCGAGGTGAATCAATAGCGACTCGATTTCCCGCCAGTGGATGTTCGCGCTGACCGGTTCCTGAAACAGACTGCGCAAGAGATGCAGATGTTTATGGCTCATGGGACCCTCCTGGCGGAGGCGGTGAGATTCGAACTCACGAACGCCTTGCGACGTTGCCGGTTTTCAAGACCGGTGCATTCAACCGCTCTGCCACGCCTCCGCAAGCCGCGAATTATATCCCGCCAAGGGGTGGGAGACCGCAGCGGCGCCGGGCTGCGTCGCAAGCGTCGTCGCCGTGGCCGAGGGCGGAGAGTGGCGCAAACTCGCTGCAGGCGCTGGGACGTTGGGAATAGATGGCGCAGCGCACCGCCACGCCGACGATGCCCTCCAGTGCGATGCAGCGTCCGGGCGCGTCGGGGTGTTCGCGCATGCAGGCGGTGGTGGCGGTGTAGGGCTCGGTCAGGGCGGCCGGCACCCAGCCGCCGGGCGCGCTGTCAAGTTCGACGCGGGGCAGGGTGACGCGATAGGCGACACAGCAAGCGCCACAGCTTTGACAGGCTGAGTCAGGAATCTGGCTTACCCGCAACTGCCGACCGCGCCGCAGGCGGTGCAAAAATCGCAGCCGTCTTTTTTGATGACGGTCATGTTGCCGCATTCGGTGCACAGCGAACCTTGGGTGACCTTGAGCTGGCCCTTTTCGCGCGGGGTTTCGAGGATGCCCATTTCCCGCGTGGGATAGCCGTTTTCATCGAGCAGGCCGAGCATGGCGTAGCGGTGCATGATGAGCCGCGCGACGTAGGCGACTGTCGACGGCCAGTTTTGCTGGCGGCGCGTGCCGGGCACGAAGGCCATGAAATCGCCGAGCGGCTCGGAGTAATTGAGGAGCTTCCGCAGCTTCATGCCGATCCAGGCCGGGTCCATCACGCGCATGACGAGCGACAGCAGCTTGGTCAGGCCGTCGAGGGCGCGCGGGTAGTTGCCGGACAGCCAGCAGGAATAGGGGCGGGTGACGCCGTCGGGCAGGGTGATTTCCTTGAGGCCGAGCACGAAGTCCTCGCGCGAGGCGGGGTTGACGATATCCACCGTCCAGGAGAGCGTGCCGTCGGTGCCGGTCTTCGGTTCGTCGCGGCTGAACATGCAGTCGAGCACCGGCGTGGTGCTGTCGTTGCCCAGCGCGCCCAGTTGTTCGCAGCGATAGCGGATGACCTGCGCCATCGCCGCCACGGTGCCCGGCATCAGCTTGTGTTCGCCATGCGGCGGCATCGGCATCTCGAAGGCGGCTTCGCCGACGGTGGCGGCCAGCACGTCGAGTTTCAGCTTCAGCCAGGCCGGGTCGTTGGCGCGCATGTCCATCGACAGGGTCTTGGCGACGGCACCCAGGCCGCGCGGCTGTTCCGTGCCGTTCACCCAGACTTCAAAGGGCACGGCCTGGCGCTTCTCGTTTTCGATTTGCCCGACGAACAGGGCGAACTCGCCCAGCGGGGTTTCGATCATGTACGTCCAGGCGGCGTTGCCATCGGTCAGGCGCGGCCGACCGGGCCAGCGCAGGGACGACAGCACCGGCGCGGGCAGCGAGCAGATGGCCAGGCGGCGATTGGCGCTGTCGATGGTGACGTCATGCGGCTGCTTTTGCGGTTGCGTCTGGGCAGTCGGGGTGGACGGGGTGGCCGACAGCACGCTGCCCAATACCTTGTTCGGCCGGTAGGTGGCCAGGCCTTTCAGGCCGGCTTTCCAGGCGGTCAGGTAGAGGTCTTCGAATTCCGCGTAGGGATAATCTTCGGGCACATTCACCGTCTTGGAGATGGCCGTGTCGATGAAGGGGGCGACGGCGGCCACCATGTCCTTGTGCGCCTGGGCGGAGATTTCCAGGGCGGTGACGAAGTAGTCGGGCAGTTTGCTGACATCGCCGCCCTGGTGCTTGAAGAGCCGCCAGGCGTAGTCCTCCACGGCGTATTCCTTGAAGGTGCCGTCGGACATACGCTTCTTGCGCGTGTAGGTCCAGGAGAAAGGCGGCTCGATGCCATTCGAGGCGTTGTCGGCAAAGGCCAGCGAGATCGTGCCGGTGGGGGCGATCGACAGCAGATGCGAGTTGCGGATGCCGTGCTTGCGGATCTGGTCCTTGATGTTCTGCGGCAGGCGCGAGGCGAAGTTGCCGCCGGAGAGATACAGGTCGGCGTTGAAGAGCGGGAAGGCGCCGCGTTCCTTGGCGAGTTCCACCGAGGCGAGGTAGGCGCGGTCGCGCATGTATTCGGAAATTTTGGCGGCGGTGCGGCGGGTTTCTTCGGTGTCGTAACGCTGGCCGAGCATGATCAGCGCATCGCCCAGGCCGGTAAAGCCCAGGCCGACGCGACGCTTGGCGGCGGCTTCCGCCTGCTGCTGGGGCAGGGGCCAGTGGGTGGCGTCGAGCACGTTGTCGAGCATGCGCACCGAAACGTCGATGACGCGGCCGAAGGCGGCGTAATCGAAGTCGGCGGTCTCTTCGAAGGCGTGATTGACGAACTTGGTCAGATTGACCGAACCCAGGCAGCAGCAGCCATAAGGAGGTAACGGCTGCTCGGCGCAGGGGTTGGTCGCCTCGATGGTCTCGCAGTAGTTGAGGTTGTTGTCCTTGTTCATGCGGTCGATGAACAGGATGCCCGGTTCGGCGTGATCGTAGGTCGAGCGCATGATCTGGTCCCACAGCTCGCGCGAGGGGATCTTGCGATAGACCCACATGCCGTCGTCGCGCTGGTAGGCGCCCTTGGTCTTGACGTCGGCGCAGGGCTCGGCGCGATGCACCAGTTCGATGTCGTCGCTGCTTTCAACCGCCGCCATGAAGGCATCGGTGACGCCGACTGAAATGTTGAAGTTGGACAGATCGCCCTTGTCCTTGGCGTGGATGAAGGCCTCGATGTCCGGATGGTCGCAGCGCAACACGCCCATCTGGGCGCCACGGCGCGAACCGGCCGACTCGACCGTTTCGCAGGAGCGGTCGAAGACGCGCATGTAGGAGACGGGGCCGGAGGCGCGCGACTGCGTGCCTTTCACATGGGCGCCGCTGGGGCGAATGCTGGAAAAGTCATAGCCGACGCCGCCGCCGCGCCGCATGGTTTCGGCGGATTGCGACAGGGCGGTGTAGATGCCGGGGCGGCCATCGACGACCTCGGAGATCGAATCGCCCACGGGTTGCACGAAACAGTTGATCAGCGTGGCGCACAGGTCGGTGCCGGCGGCCGAATTGATGCGGCCGGCGGGAACGAAGCCGTTTTCCTGGGCATCGAGGAAATGCGGTTCCCACCAGGCCTGCTTTTCCTCGGTCTCGACGGCGGCCAGGGCGCGGGCGACGCGGGAACGCACGTCGTGCACATTGCGTTCATTGCCCTTGGCGTACTTCTCGATCAGCACCTCGCCCGAGATTTCCTGGGGCAGGGGCAGGCCGAGTTGCCCCGTATATTCTCCCGTGTATTCATCTTGAAAATCCTGGTCGGTCTCGACGGTGGTGTGATCCATGGTCATGGTTGGGCCCGCATTTAGGTTGGAGATGGGTTTGCCGGTGAGGCGACAGCAACGAAGGATAGACACACCTCCAAGCAGTGTGAAGTAAAAAATATTTACTCACGGCAAAACAATAGGTTATTAATACGCCTAGTAGCTGAACTGATTTATACCACTACATATAGTAGGTTCCGCGCCACAAAAAGGACGCGAAAAATCAGTCTGTTGAAGCGTTTTGGCGGGTTGATGCACCCCGTTGTGATTGCTGCAACGCAAAAAAACTACCGATTCCGGGGGGTTGACATGCCGGCAATCGATGCTCATTCCGCACCCCGTGCGGGATATGAAAAGTTCTGTCTATAACCAAAGAAAAAATTCTGCTCGGCGACCCCTTCGCTGGCTTTATTCACTGGGAAAATTGTGGCGTGAAGAAGCGTTGGCGCAGGTCTTCCAGTCCCAGCAGGCAAAGCAGCTCATCGAGGCGGGCGGCGCGATGTTTTCCGGGCTGGTTGCTGCGGCGGGCGATGATCAGCTCGTTTTTCATCGAGTGCTCCCAGCCCACCAGTTCGGTGACGCTGACCTGATAACCATGGGCTTCGAGTTGCAGACAGCGCAGCACATTGGTGACCTGGCTGCCGAATTCCCGCGTGTGGAGCGGGTGGCGCCACAGTTCCGCCAGCGGGTTGGCCAGCGCCTTGCCCTTGTTTTTTCGCAGGTGCGCGGCGACCTCGGCCTGGCAGCAGGGCGCCAGCACGATGAACGCGGCCTGTCGACCCAGGGCAAAGCGAATCGCATCGTCGGTGGCCGTGTCGCAGGCGTGCAGGGCGGTGACGATGTCGATCCTGGCCGGCAGTTCAGGCGCGGTCAGCGCGTCGGCCACGGTTTTGTCGAGAAAGGACATGCCGGAAAACCCCAGCCTGCTGGCCAGGGCCCGGGATTTTTCGACCAGTTCGTGCCGGACCTCGACGCCGAAAATGTGCGACCCGTTACTCAGTCCCTTGAAAAACAGGTCGTACAGGATGAAGCCGAGGTAGGACTTGCCGGCGCCGATGTCCACCAGTTGAATGTCGGGGGAGGTCTGCCGACTTTCCTGCAACAGCGGCTCGATAAATCGGTAGAGGTGATAAACCTGCTTCAATTTGCGCCGGCTGTCCTGGTTCATCTGGCCGTCCCGGGTCAGGATGTGGAGTTCCTTGAGTAGTTCGAGCGATTGACCGGGCCTGATTTCGTGACTTTTTTCCATGCTGATCCCTGTTGCGAATTTTGATGTTGATGAGTATCCTATGTTGCATCGCAGCATTATCGCCGCACAGCATCACCGCAAGTCCACAAGATAAAGCGGAAAAACATGAACTACGAACAGCATTATCTGACTTCTCTCTTCGAGCCCAAATCAATCGCCATCATCGGCGCTTCCGAGACGGCGGGCTCGATTGGCAACACCATGGCGCAAAACGTCATCGATGGCGGATTTTCGGGGCGCTTGTTCCTCGTCAATCCGCGCCACGAAATGGTGTTTGGCCAACTGGCCTACGCTTCCGTCGAGAGCATCCCGCAGCGGCTTGATCTGGCGGTGATCTGCACCCGGGCCGAAACCGTGCCGGACATCATCGACGCCTGCGGCCGCGCCGGCACCCGCAACGCCATCATCATCTCCGGCGGTTTCGCCGAAATGGGCGCGCGCGGCGCCAGTCTGGCCCGCGCCATGCTGGAGAGCGCGCGGCGCCACAATGTGCGGCTGCTGGGCCCCAACTGCCTGGGGTTGATTCGTCCCGGCAGTGGCGTGAATGTCACCTATGCCCACAGCAGCGCGAACCCCGGCACGGTCGGGCTGATCTCGCAATCGGGCGCGTTGTGCACGGCGATTCTCGACTGGGCGCTGCCCAACAACGTCGGTTTTTCCAACGTCGTTTCGCTGGGCGCCGAGAGCGATGTCGATTTTGGCGAAGTGCTCGACTACATGGTTTCCGACCCGCGCACTGAAAACATCTTTCTGTATATCGAGGGGATCAAGAACGCCCGGCGTTTCATGAGCGCGCTGCGCGCCGCCGCGCGCTGCAAGCCGGTGCTGCTGATCAAGGGCGGGCGCAATCCCGCCGGCAAGCTGGCCGCGCAATCGCATAGCGGCGCGCTGATTGGCGCCGACGACGTGTTCGACGCGGCCTTGCGCCGCGCCGGCGTGGTGCGCCTGGGCAATGTCGGGCAGATGTTCGCCGCCGCGCAGGCGTTGTTTTCGCATTTCCGCCCGCGCGGCAATCGCCTGATGATCGTCACCAACGGCGGCGGCATCGGTGTGCTGGCGGCCGATCATGCCGCCGACATCGGCGTTGCGCTGGCTGAAATGTCGGAGGCCACTTTCCAGAAACTGAATGAAGCGCTGCCGCCGACCTGGTCGAAGGCCAATCCGATCGACCTGGTCGGCGACGCCGATCCGGCGCGTTACGCCACCACGATCACCGCTTGCCTCGAAGACGACGGAGTCGACGGCGTGCTGGCGATCCTGGCCCCGCAGGCGCTGGCCGACCCGACGCAGACGGCCCGCGCGGTCATCGAAGTGGCGAAAAAGACCGACAAGCCGCTGGTTACCTGCTGGATGGGCGAAGAGCAGGTGAAGGAGGCGCGGCTGCTGTTTCGCGGTGCCGGCATTCCCACCTTCCGCACCACGGATCCGGCGGTCGAACTGTTCTCGCATATTTCCAACTATTACCGCAACCAGCAATTGCTGATGCAGGCGCCGGCGTCGATTTCCGACCACACGCCCCCCAGACTCGAATCGGCGCGGCTGGTGATCGAGTCCGCCCTGGCCGAAGGCCGCAAGTCGCTCAACGAAATGGAATCGAAGGCCCTCCTGGCGGCCTTCCGCATCCCCATCGCCCAGACGGTGGTGGCGCGTTCGCCTTCCGAGGCGATGGTGCTGGCCGAAGAAATGGGCCTGCCGGTGGTGATGAAGATCGACTCGCCCCAAATCACCCATAAACTGGATTCGGGCGGCGTGCGCCTCAATCTCAATGCGCTGGCCGCCGTGCGCGATGCCTACAACCAGATCATCGATGAAGTGAAGAAGAATCGGCCCGATGCAGTCATTCATGGCATCGCCATCGAGCCGATGATCCAGAAGGCCAATGGTCGCGAACTGATGGTCGGCATGACGAAGGACCCGATCTTTGGCCCGACCGTCATCTTCGGTCCCGGCGGGGCGGGCGTCGAGGCCCAGGGCAAGGATCGCGCCGTCGCCCTGCCGCCGCTCAACCGCTTTCTGGTCGCCGACATGCTGGCGTCCACCCGCACCTCGGCCCGGCTCGGCGAATTCCGCAACATGCCGCCGGTCAACATGGAAGCGCTGGAAGCCGTGCTGCTGCGGGTTTCCGAGATGGTTTGCGAACTGCCCTGGATTCAGGAGCTGGATATCAATCCGCTGATCGTCGACGAGAACGGCGCGGTGGCGGTCGATGCCCGCGTCGTCATCGACAATCTGTCGCTGACCGCCGGGCGCTACGATCACATGGTGATCCACCCCTACCCGTCGCACCTGGTCACCGAATACCAGACCAAGGACGGCCGCAATGTCGTGATCCGCCCGATCAGCCCGGAAGATGCCGAACTGGAGCAGGAATTCGTCAAGAACCTGTCGGCCGAAACCAAGTATTTCCGTTTCATGAACACCCTGCGCGAGCTGTCGCAGGCCCAGTTGGTGCGTCTGACGCAGATCGACTACGACCGCGAAATGGCTTTTGTCGCCTTGACCGAGGTGGACGGGCGTCAGGTGGAGGTGGGCGTGGCGCGGTATGCCATGAACCCGGATGGCGAATCCTGCGAATTTGCCGTGGTCGTCGCCGACGACTGG
>JAUSBB010000197.1 GCA_030652245.1 Rhodocyclaceae bacterium
CATCACGCCGGATTCGAGCAGGACGTCGGCTTCGACGGTGGGGTTGCCGCGTGAATCGAGAATTTCGCGGGCGATGACATCAACGATGGCACTCATGATTTACCTCTCAAAAACAATTGAATTCAATAGCCGGTGCCAAAACCGTGGCGTTTCACCACAGCATCGATTTCCAGCAAGGTTTCCAGCAAGCCCTGCATCTGCTGCAAGGGCCAGGCATTCGGGCCATCGGACAGCGCCTTGGCCGGGTCGGGGTGCGTTTCCATGAAGAGCCCCGCCACGCCCACCGCCACCGCCGCGCGCGCCAGCACCGGGACGAATTCGCGCTGCCCGCCGGAACAGGCGCCCTGCCCGCCCGGCAACTGCACCGAATGGGTCGCATCGAACACGACCGGGCAGCCCGTCTCGCGCATGATGGCCAGCGAGCGCATGTCCGAGACCAGATTGTTGTAGCCGAAGGAGGCGCCACGCTCGCAGACCATGATCGTATCGGCCCCGCCATTGGCTTGCTTCGCCTTGGCGACGACCTGTTGCATGTCGCCCGGCGCGAGAAACTGGCCCTTCTTGATATTCACCGGCTTGCCCGAAGCGGCGCAGGCCTGGATGAAGTCGGTTTGCCGACACAAAAAGGCCGGCGTCTGCAACACATCGACAACAGACGCAACAGCGGCAATCTCGTCTTCGGCATGCACGTCGGTAATGACCGGCACGCCGATCTGTTTTTTCACCGCGGCAAGGATGCGCAAGCCCTCGTCCATGCCCAGCCCGCGAAACGACTGCGATGAACTGCGATTCGCCTTGTCGTAGGAGGCCTTGAAGATATAGGGAATGTTCAGCTTGCCGGTGATTTCCTTCATGCGGCCAGCGATATCGAGGCACAGTTGCTCCGATTCAGCGACACAGGGGCCGGCAATCAGGAAGAAGGGCCGGTCGAGACCGATTTCGAAATTACAGAGTTTCATTGTTTGGCACTCTGATGCGCCAGCGCTGCTTTGACAAAGGCGATGAACAACGGATGGCCGGTGCGTGGATTCGAAGTGAATTCGGGATGGAACTGCACGCCGACGAACCACGGGTGCACGCTTTGCGGCAACTCCATCATTTCCGGCAGATTTTCGGTCGGCGTGCGGGCGCTGATGATGAGACCCGCCGCTTCGAGCCTGGGCACGTAGGCGTTGTTGACCTCGTAACGATGGCGGTGGCGCTCATTCACTTCCTTGCCGTAAATCGTCGCCGCCAGCGTGCCTTCTTTCACCGGACAGCGCTGCGCGCCGAGGCGCATCGAGCCGCCGAGGTCTGAATTGACGTCGCGTTTTTCGATGCGGCCTTCGCGATCCAGCCATTCCGCGATCAGCGCCACGACGGGGTGGGGCGTCTCCGCATCGAACTCGGTACTGTTGGCGCCGGGCAGTTCGGCCACATGGCGCGCAAATTCGATGGTGGCCAGTTGCATACCGAGACAGATGCCCAGGTAGGGCAGCTTGTTTTCGCGGGCGTAGCGGATCGCCGCGATCTTGCCTTCGGTGCCGCGCCGGCCGAAACCGCCGGGGACGAGGACGGCGTCCATCGCGGCCAGGGCTTGCGGACCTTGGGTTTCGATTTCCTCGGAATCAAGATAATGAATTTTCACCTTGCTGCAGGTGTGCATGCCGGCATGCACCAGCGCCTCGGTGAGCGACTTGTAGGATTCCGTGAGGTCGACGTATTTGCCGACAAAGGCGATATTGACCTCATGCTGGGGATGTTCGAGCGCCTCGACCAGCTTGTTCCACGCGGACAGATTGGCCGCCTTGGCCAGGATATTCAGCTTGTGACAGACCAGCTCGTCGAGCATCTGGTCATGCAGCATGAGCGGGATCTTGTAGATCGAGTCGGCGTCGAGCGCGGCGATCACCGCCTCGGGCTGCACGTTGGTGAACAGCGCGATCTTGCGGCGTTCTTCGTCGGGAATCGGCCGGTCGGCGCGGCACAGCAGGATATCGGGCTGAATACCGATCTCGCGCAGTTCCTTGACCGAGTGCTGCGTGGGTTTGGTTTTCAGTTCGCCGGCGGTCGGGATGTAGGGCAAGAGCGTGAGGTGGATGTAACAGGCGTTGTTCTTGCCTTCGACGAAGCCCATCTGGCGAATCGCTTCGAGGAAGGGCAGCGACTCGATATCGCCAACCGTGCCGCCGATTTCGACGATGGCGACGTCGGCGCCTTCCGCGCCACGCTTGATGTACAGCTTGATCTCGTCGGTGATGTGCGGGATGACCTGGACGGTCTTGCCGAGATATTCGCCGCGCCGTTCCTTCTTGATCACCGACTCGTAGATCTGGCCGGTGGTGAAGTTGTTGCGCTTGCCCATCTTGGCGCTGGTGAAGCGCTCGTAATGGCCCAGGTCGAGGTCGGTTTCGGCGCCATCCTCGGTGACGAACACCTCGCCGTGCTGAAACGGCGACATGGTGCCCGGATCGACGTTGATGTAGGGGTCAAGCTTGAGGTGGGTAACCTTGATGCCACGCGATTCAAGAATGGCACCCAAACTGGCGGCGGCGATGCCCTTGCCCAAACTGGACACGACACCCCCCGTGACGAAGACATATTTGGTCATGGCTGAAAGCCGTAGCGGGAAAGCCGAATGATACCCGTTAAAACGCCCGGTTTTTTATCTCCGGCCAGGCTTTGCTGAGGTAATAGCCCATCGACCAGACCGTCAGCAAAGCCGCCAGCCAGAGCAGCCAGTAGCCCAGGTACGCGACCGGCACGGGGCCGAGCGAGTATTGATAAAGCAGCAGCGGGATGGCGACCATCTGCGCCGCGGTCTTCAGCTTGCCGATGAAGGATACCGCCACGCTCCGCGCCGCGCCGATCTTCGCCATCCACTCGCGCAGCGCGGAAATGGCAATTTCGCGGCCGACGATGATGAAGGCGACCACGGCATCGGCCCGGCCCAGCTCGACCAGCATCACGACAGCGGCGGCCACCATCAGCTTGTCGGCCACCGGATCGAGGAAAGCGCCGAAGGCCGAGGTCTGGCCCAGCTTCCTGGCCAGCCAGCCGTCGAACCAGTCGGTGACGGCGGCCACGATGAAGGCGCAGGTGGCGATCAGGTTTTGCTCGTAGGCCGACAAGGGCAGGTAAAACACGCCGATCACCAGCGGAATCAGCAGGATGCGCATCCAGGTGAGGAGATTGGGGATGTTGAGAGGCATCAGCGCATTGCCTTGTGGATTGCTTCCGCCAGCGCGCGGCTGATGCCATCGACACGACAAAGATCCTCGACCGTCGCCGCGCGAACCCCATCCAGCCCGCCAAATTGCGCCAGCAGCTTTCTGCGCCGGGTCGGCCCGATGCCCGCCACATCTTCCAGCGCCGAACGCCCGCGCGGCTTGGCGCGCCGCGCGCGGTGACCGACGATGGCGAAACGGTGTGCTTCGTCGCGAATTTCCTGAATCAGGTGAAAACCGGCATTGTCCATGGCCAATTGTAGCGGCTCGGCACGGTTATGCAGAAAGAGTGTTTCGAGCCCGGGCCGGCGCGCTTCGCCCTTGGCCACGCCGACGCTGGCCAGATGATCGAGCCCCAGCTCGGCGAACACCGCGCGCGCCACACCGTGTTGCCCCTTGCCGCCGTCGATCAGCACCAGATCGGGGGCCACGGTTTCTCCGCTGGCTACTTTCTCGTAACGCCGCGTCAGCGCCTGACGCATCGCCGCATAGTCATCGCCCGGCTGGATGCCCGCGATGTTGAAGCGCCGGTAGTCGCTCTTCTTCATCGCGCCATCGACGCAAACCACGACGGATGCCACCGTGCCCTCGCCCAGGGTGTGGCTGATATCAAAGCATTCGATGCGGTGCGGGGTTTCCGGCAGGTCGAGCGCCGCGCGCAAGGCTTCCAGTCGTCCGCTCGCGCGGCTCTGGGCCTGACGCCGCGCCGTGACGGCGAGCCGCGCATTGTTCAGCGCCATTTCAGCCCAGGCGCGCTCCATTTCATTCTTGGCCGCACTCCCCTGCAGGGCTTCGGGCAGGTCTTGCAGCGGCCAAGGATCGAGAATCAGACGGGGCGGAACGGGCTGATCGACATAGTGCTGGGCGAGAAAGGCCGCCAGCCCTTCCGCCGCTTCGGCGTCTACAGCGGCTTGAGGAAAATAGGCCCGATCACCCAGATGCAGACCGCCACGCACCATCGCCAGGTTGACGCACAGATCGCCCCGTTCGACGACGGCGACGACGATATCGACATCGGCATCCTTGGTCGAGCTCACATACTGGCGGTGCAACACCGTCTGCAGCGCCTTGACCTGGTCGCGCAGCACAGCCGCTTCCTCGAATCGCAACGCCGCCGCCCGCTCCGCCATCTGGCGCGTCATGTTTTCGATGACTTCCGCATGGCGCCCCTTGAGGAACAGCGTGGCGAGCCGCACGTCAGCGGCATAATCCCTGGCCGTGATCAGCCCGACGCAAGGCCCCTTGCAGCGGTGAATCTGGTGCAGCAGGCAGGGCCTTGAGCGGTACGCGAAAACCGCCTCCTCGCAGGTGCGCAGCAGGAAAGTTTTCTGGATCAACTGGATGCTCTCGCGCACGGCCAGACCGCTGGGAAACGGCCCGAAGTAGTGTGATTTCTTCTCGAAAGCGCCGCGATGATAGAAAAGTCGAGGAAACTCGCCGCCGGAAAGCCCGATGTAAGGATAGGACTTGTCGTCGCGGAACAGGATGTTGTATTTCGGCTTGAGCTTCTTGATCAGCGTGTTTTCAAGGATCAAGGCTTCGGCCTCGGAGCGGGTCGCCGTGGTTTCCATGGCGGCCACCTGTTGCAGCATCAGATGGATGCGCGGACTGTGGCCGGTTTTAACGAAATACGAAGCGACCCGCTTCCGGAGATTTTTCGCCTTGCCGACGTAGAGCACCGCGCCGTCATCGGCGAGCATGCGATAGACGCCCGGCGCATCGGTCAGCGTGGCGAGAAAAGATTTACTGTCAAAGGTTGGCGCTGCGGTCGAATCTGGCATGGCAGCGTAGGATATTCCCATGAAAGTTATTTCCTGCGACATTTTCTGCGCGGTCATCGACAATCTGGGCGATGCCGGCGTGTGCTGGCGCCTGGCTCGGCAACTGGCGCGCGAACATGCGTGGGCGGTGCGACTATGGATCGACGATCCATCGCCCTTGGAAAAGCTGGCTCCCGATCGACAAACGGTTCCCGTCGAAGTGCATTGCTGGCAGGGCGATCTGCCGGAGATTCAGCCCGCCGCCGTGGTCATCGAAGCCTTTGCCTGCGAATTGCCGCCGCGCTATGTGGCGGCGATGGCCGCCCTGCCCCGGCCGCCGGTCTGGCTCAACCTCGAATACCTCTCGGCCGAGAACTGGGTGGCCGACTGCCACGCGCTGCCCTCGCCGCACCCCCGCTTGGCGCTGACCAAGTATTTTTTCTTTCCCGGTTTCACACCCGGCACGGGCGGACTGTTGCTTGAGAAAAACTTCGCCGTCCCGCCAGCGCCGACTTTTGGAGAGACGCTCGATGTCTCGCTGTTTTGCTATGACAATCCTGCCCTGCCCGCGCTGCTGAAAGCCTGGCGCGATGGCGACGCGCCGGTGCGCTGCCGGGTTGCCGACGGCCTGCCCCGCCAGCAGGTCGAAAACTGGCTGGGCGAGCCATTTCCCGCCGGCTGCCGGCACACCCGCGGCGCGCTCGAACTGCATGCCCAGCCCTTATTTTCGCAGGACGGCTACGACCAGTTGCTGGCCGCCTGCCAGCTCAATTTCGTGCGCGGCGAGGATTCGCTGGTGCGCGCCCAGTGGGCGGAGCGTCCTTTTGTCTGGCAGGCCTACCCGCAAGTCAATGGCGCGCAGCACGCCAAGCTCGACGCCCTGCTGGACCGCTACTGCGCCGCACTCGACACGCCAACCGCGGCAGCCACCCGCGTCTTTTGGCAGGCGTGGAACGGCCAGGGCGGCATTGCCGCGCGCATTACAGTCCACTGGCCCGCGTTTCGCGCGGCTTTGCCTGCCCTTGCCGCACAGGCGCCCCGCTGGGCGCGGCAAATCGCGGCGCACGGCGATCTGGCGGCAAATCTGGTCAAGTTCTGCCAGTCAAAGCTATAATGCCGGGTTTCCCATTTCCGCTCCCCAATTCATTATGAAAACAGCACAAGAACTCCGCGTCGGCAACGTCATCATGGTCGGCAACGATCCGCTCGTCGTCCAAAAAGCCGAATACACCAAAGGCGGCCGCAGCTCGGCGGTCGTCAAGTTCAAGTTCAAGAACCTGCTCAGCGATGCCCCGTCCGAGGCCATCTACAAGGCCGACGACAAGTTCGAGCAGGTCGTTCCCGAGCGCAAGGAATGCACCTATTCCTACTTCGCCGATCCGATGTATGTCTTCATGGACGCCGAATACCACCAGTACGAAGTCGAAGCCGAGAACATGGCCGACGCCATTCCCTACCTCGATGACGGCATGCAGGTCGAAGTCGTGTTCTTCGATGGCAAGGCGATCTCGGTCGAAATGCCCAACAGCGTGGTGCGCGAGGTGATCTACACCGAACCCGCCGTCAAGGGCGACACGTCCGGCAAGGTGATGAAGCCCGCGAAGATCAGCACCGGCATGGAGCTGCCCGTTCCGCTGTTTGTCGAAATCGGCAACAAGATCGAGATCGACACCCGCACCGGCGAGTATAAGAACCGCGTCAAATAAGCCTGGGCTAACCCCACGGGGCGAGCCCGTTTCAGCCGGGGGGGTAATTTGTCTGCAAGCGAAGATGGTCGCAAATCAGGTCTGACCGCGATGTCGGTGGCCGCCATGGGCGTCGTATTTGGCGACATCGGCACCAGCCCGCTCTACACCATGCGCGAGGTCTTCAACGGCCACCATCCGGTGCCGGTGACGCCGGATAATGTCCTCGGCATCCTCTCGCTGGTGTTCTGGGCCATGACCATCACGGTCTCGCTCAAGTACGTGGTCTTCATCACCCGCGCCGACAACAAGGGCGAGGGCGGCATCATGGCGCTGACCGCGCTGGCATTGCGCATCGAAAAACTCAACCCCAAGCTGCTGTGGCTGCTGTCGGCGCTGGGCATCTTTGGCGCGGCGCTGTTCTACGGCGACGCGGTGATCACGCCGGCCATGTCGGTGTTGTCGGCGGTCGAGGGGCTGGAGGTCGCGACGCCGGCGTTCAAACCCTACATCGTGCCAATTGCGATCGGCATCCTGGTCGGCCTGTTCCTGTTTCAGCGCAGCGGCACGGCCAGCATGGCAGCCCTGTTCGGGCCGGTGATGCTGTTCTGGTTCGCGACTCTCGGCGCGCTGGGCCTGTGGAACGTGCTCAAGCATCCGGGCGTGATCGCCGCCATCAACCCCTGGTACGCGCTGCACTTCACGGTCGGCAGCCCCCTGCTCGCCTTCCTCGCGCTGGGCGCGGTCGTGCTGGCCATCACCGGCGGCGAGGCGCTCTATGCCGATATGGGCCACTTCGGACGGCGCCCGATCAAGTGGGCGTGGCTGGGCTTCGTTTTCCCGGCGCTCTACCTCAACTACCTCGGTCAAGGCGCGCTGATCCTCGACGATCCCACCGCCATCAGAAACCCCTTCTTCCTGCTGGTGCCCGACGCGCTGCTCTACCCCATGGTGGCCTTGGCAACGGCGGCAGCGGTAATCGCTTCGCAGGCGGTGATTTCCGGCGCCTTCTCGCTGACCAGCCAGGCGATTCAGCTCGGCTACTGCCCGCGCATCCTCATCAAGTTCACTTCCGAGCGCGAGAAGGGACAGATCTACGTTCCCAACATCAACTGGCTGCTGCTGATCGCGGTGGTGATGCTGGTCCTGCTGTTCCGTTCCTCGTCCAACCTCGCCGCGGCCTACGGCATCGCCGTCACCCTGACCATGATGATCGACACCTTGCTGGCCTTCGTCGTGGTGCGGGCGCTATGGAAATGGAACTGGCTGCAAGCCGGGCTGTTCCTCGCCCTCTTCGTCGTCGTCGATTTCGCCTTCTTCGCGGCCAATTTCATCAAGGTGCTCGACGGCGGCTGGTTCCCGCTGGTACTGGGCGCCATCATTTTCACCCTCTTCGCCACCTGGAAGCGCGGCCGCGCCCTGCTTTACGAAAAGCTCAAGCAGGACTCGATGCCGCTCGACGCCTTCATCAAGAGCCTGGAATACGGCAACCCGCATCGCGTCGCGGGGCTCGGTGTCTTCATGACGCCCAACCCCGACGGCGTGCCGCGCGCCATGCTGCACAACCTGTTGCACAACAAGGTACTGCACGAAAAGGTGGCGCTACTCAACGTCAGCGTCGAGGACGTGCCGCATGTGCCGGAAATCGACCGCGTCGAAGTGCACGCCCTTCCTCAAGGCTTCTTTCAGGTGCTGGTGCGCTACGGCTTCAAGGACGAGCCGGATATCCCGTTCGCGCTATCGATGTGCGCGCCGTCCGGCCTCAAGTACGAGGCCATGGAAACTTCCTTCTTCCTTGGCCGCGAGACCATCGTGCCGCGCGCGCGCGTCGCGCGCATGCCGCGCTGGCGACAACAGCTGTTCACGTTCATGTTCCGCAATGCCTCGCCGGCAACAACCTTCTTCAAAATCCCGACCAACCGCGTGGTCGAACTGGGCACCCAGGTCGAACTCTGAGCGGCATTGTGTCGCCGTCCCGCCAGCGCCGACTTTAACGAGAACGCGACGTACCCAGGCGCTCAGATCAACTGCCGGCAGGCTGCGCGCCCGGCGATACACAGCGGCAGGGTATCAATGGGGCCAATTTCATCGGTCGGCAGGAGTCGGGCAATCCGCGCACTGCGAACCGGGTCAAGCACCGGTTGCCACTCGATCAGCAGTTCGCCGACGGCATCCGGCGCATTGCATACCGGCAGCATGTCGCAACCCGCGGCCCAGGCGGCTTCCGCCCGGGCGACGATGCCGCCGGCAACGCTGGCCCCTTCCATCGACAGGTCGTCGCTGAAGATCACGCCGGCGTGGCCGAACTCATGGCGCAGTTTCTCGATCCAGACCGGCGAAAAACCGGCGGGACGGTGATCGACCCGCGGATAGATCACATGCGCGGGCATCACGGCATCGAGCTTTAATCGGCGGTAAGGCAACAGGTCGTCGGCCAATTCGGCAAGGCTGCGGGGATCGACCGGAATGGCCAGATGCGAGTCGGCCGCGACATGGCCGTGACCGGGGAAATGCTTGCCGCAACAAGCCATGCCCGCTGCGTGCAGACCATCAATCAACGCACCGGCCAGCGCGATCACCGCCGCTGGATGGCGATGGAAGGCGCGGTCGCCGATCACGCCGCTGATGCCGTAATCGAGATCGAGCACCGGGGTGAAGGACAGATCGACACCGCAGGCCAGGAGCTCCGCCGCCAGGGTAAAGCCGATCGCCCGCGCACCGGCGGTCGCGGCGGCGGCATCGCGATCCCACCAGTCGCCCAATTTGCGCATCGCCGGAATACGGGTGAACGCATCACGGCAACGCTGCACCCGGCCGCCTTCATGGTCGATGGCGATCAGCAGGCGGGGAGTGCGCAGCGCGTGAATTTCCGCGCACAACGCCGTGAGTTGTTCGGGAGTCGCATAGTTGCGGGCAAACAGGATGACGCCGCCGACCAGTGGGTGCAGCAGACGTTCGCGCTCGGCAGCGGTCATCACAGTGCCCGCCAGGTCGACCATCAATGGTCCGTAGCTTAATGGCCCCCCACGCTCGCAAACCCGGCTCGCTGCCCCCCACTGGGGGGCCTCATTTGGCAACTGAGCCGCCTTGGGACGGCCCGGCGGCGGCATGGTCACTGCTTCTCCACTACGACAAAAGCCAGCGCATGCTCCATCTCGTCGCTCAGTGACAGATGGCTGTTCAGGCCGCGTTCGGCAATCCATGCCGCCAGACCGGCGGCGAATGAAAATATCGGTTTGCCCAGATCGTCATGCGTCACGGCAATCGCCGGCAACAGCACCGGGGCGCGAATGCCGGTGCCGAGCGCCTTGCCGAGCGCTTCCTTGGCGGCAAAACGCTTGGCGAGAAAGCGGCCGGGGTCGGCGCTCGCGCGGCAGGCGGCCCGTTCCTCGGGCGCCAACAGCTTCTCCAGTCCGCGTTCGCCATGACGCTGCCAGAAATCGCGCATCCGCGCGATGACGACCAGATCAGTGCCGACGCCGAAAATCACCGGACAGCGGCTTCCCGCATCAACAGCTTCATCTCGCGCACCGCCGTGCGCAAGCCGACAAATACGGCGCGACTGACAATGGCGTGCCCGATGTGCAGTTCGCGCACGCCCGGCAGGGCGGCGACCGGCTGCACGTTGTGGTAATTCAGCGCGTGACCGGCATTGAAACGCATGCCATGACTGATGATCGCCGCGCCGGCGCTGGCGATTTTGCCCAGTTCGGTTTGCGTCGGGCCGCTGGCGATGTCGCGTCCGCTTTCATAAAAGGCGTGCGCATAGGGCCCCGTATGAATTTCGCAGGCCTGTGCCTTGACGTGCGCGGCCGCCGCGACCTGTTTCAGGTCGGCATCGACGAACAGGCTGACATAGATGCCATCATCATGGAGGCGGCGCACCACCGTCATCAGCCGGTCTTTCTGTCCGGCCACGTCGAGGCCGCCCTCGGTGGTCACTTCGTGGCGTCCCTCCGGCACCAGCGTCACCATTTCGGGCTTGAGCTGGCAGGCGATGCCGATCATCTCGTCGGTGGCCGCCATTTCCAGATTGAGCTTG
>JAUSBB010000210.1 GCA_030652245.1 Rhodocyclaceae bacterium
AATATTTGCTGGTCGCGCAGGCTCGACAAACGCTTATAAATGCCGATGTACTTGTCGCTGGTGGCATGTCCAAGCGGCTTGTGATCCTTCGTAGCGCCGCGATTCTTGGCCATGTCGGTTTTGTGGAAATCATGCATCGACTTCGAATACTCTTCGCCAAGGAAACTGCACACGTCCCTTAGGACGCCTTCTGGATTTTTGACGAGTTCTTCGTACTTCAGGTCCATCCATTGGTCGCCACCCAATTTGTTGCGCCAGGGCTTTACCGCATTCTGACAAAGCGCCCAGCTCTCGGCGGCGCAAAAGATATTGGTCGGGCCGAAGGCGGACTCGAGGTAATCCACGCTGGCGTCCCGTCCATCCCGGGTGATGAATATGAATTGCGCGTTGGGAAAGTCTTCCAGTATCTCTTTGACGAAGAAAAGGTTATGGGGTGTTTTCTCGCCCCAACGAGGCTTGTCGCCGGCCTCACGGGCAAATCGCTCATGCATCGCGCAGTAAATTCCGGCGAAGCTCCGTTCTTTCAGGTCCGAAAGGATTTCGTCCACGATTGTCCTGGGGTTGACCTTCATGCCCCAAAACGGCGTCTTCAGACCGAAGACCATTTCTTCCGCCAGCGCCCTAAAGTTCTCGTCTTTTTCCAGATCACCATAAGAGTAAAGATAGGGACGAAACCTCGGGTAGTACCACACGACTTCCGGTACGGCGATTCGAGGATGACATCCGAGCATTGCCATCACCAAGGTTGTGCCTGACCGCTCGGCACCAAGCATGATTACTGGCCGTTCTTTTAGACTGATTGACATGACGTATCCCTCTATATTTTGTTGAGAATGACAGCAAGCTTCACGACAGGTAAAGCAACCCGCGTGCCAAAGCGGTAGTTAAGCTTCAACCATATTGAAATAATGGTCTTTTTCACAAAAAAAGCGGGAGATCCTCGGTCCGAAAACATCTCGAATATGGAATAATCATTCCAATTTCGAGATGAGCGGAAAGTGCACGAGAGAAGTACGCGGGTCTTGGATTGAGCCCGCTCCTGACGCGGACCTGTATTAATTCAGCTTACGCCACAGCGTGTTTACGCTGATACCGAGCTTGCGCGCTGCTCTCTTTTTGCTGAGTTGGCATTCATTGAGAGTGGCCTCGATGAGCATTCGCTCGTACTCTTCAAGGTGCTGCTTCAAAGATTTCTCGGAGCTGTCTCTTGGACTCATATTGGGCGTTGGTGTCGTACCCTCGGACCGTAGCTCACCAAGGAGATCGGTCAGCAGGCCATCATCATGTTTCGCTGTGCCAAGCAAGACTACGTAGCGGTTGATCAGCGAGTC
The DNA here is from genome assembly GCA_030652245.1 of Rhodocyclaceae bacterium. Classification (GTDB taxonomy): domain Bacteria; phylum Pseudomonadota; class Gammaproteobacteria; order Burkholderiales; family Rhodocyclaceae; genus Sulfuricystis. The sequence continues at coordinate 1,332 of JAUSBB010000210.1, forward strand.
GAGCTCTCGAATGTTTCCGGGCCAGTCGTATTCCTTGAGCTTCTTCATCATGGCTGGAGTAATCTGCTTTGTGCCGCTGCTAAGCCTCATTAAAAGCTCACGCGCGAGAAGAGGGACATCGTCCATTCTTTCACGGAGCGGCGGGACCCTGAGTTTTAGCATCGCCAATCTGAAATAAAGATCCAAGCGGAATCGGCCGCATCTCGACTCCTCGGAAAGATTCTTATAGCTGGAACTGATAACCCTGACATCTACCGGGACGATCCGCTCCCCGCCGATGCGCATGATCTCCTTTTGTTCGAGCACTCTCAGCAGTCGCATCTGGAGGCTAGGCGGAATGTCGGCGATTTCGTCAAGGAATATGCTCCCTTCGTTTGCCAACTCGAACAGTCCGATGCGTCCGCCGCGCTTTGCGCCGGTAAACGCACCCTCCTCGTAGCCGAAGAGTTCACTCTCCAGCAGCGATTCTGGCAACGCGGAGCAGTTAATTGCGATGAACGGGTTATGCTTTCGCTCGCTCAGATTATGAATACCCTGCGCCAGAATCTCCTTGCCGGTCCCCGTTTCACCCTCGATCAATATCGCGGCTGGCGTTTGTGCGTATTTTCTTGCCTTTTCGAGGAGCTGTCTTACTCGAGCGCTTTCCCCCTTGAAGTGGTCGATCGTGTAGCGAGCTACAAAACCGGCCACATAAAGTTTTTCCCGCAGCTTGCGATCAATATCTTGAATCTTTGCCGCCTCACGGAACGTCGCGACTACGCCCTCGGTTTTGCCGTTAATGATGACGGGGAGCGAAGTAATGACGATCTTGGCGCTGCCGACACGGCGCACTTGGTCAATCTCTGGCATTCCGGTTTTTAAAACACTGAGCAGTCCGGTGCCTTGTATGACGTGCGGCAAAGGTTTCCCGGTGTGGCTGCGCAAATTCCGATCAACGTCAGAAAACCCCAGAATGTCAGCCGCCATCTGGTTTAATATTTGGACACACCCCTCTTTGTCGACGGCAATCACGCCTTCCTTGATTGTCTCAAGGATGGTACGAATTTGGACTACGTCCTTGCGCTCTTGGCGCCGCGTTGCGGCGATTGCGCGTGCCTCGCGCAATGCTTGCAATATTTCCTCCTTACTGGGTATAGTGACAATACTTGACCCGCCCAGTGGGGCGATGATGTGTTCGCATATCGCATCTCCAACTACGCAGCGAACCCCGTCCTCGACTGCATCTGAGATTCCGCTGACCAGTTCCTCGGTCGTGCAAAAGACAATTTGGCGTATCTTTATGGAAAGCAGTTTTTCAAATACTTCGATTCCGTCAATCGGCTTGCCAAATGTCGTAAGCCCAATATTGTCGCCATATGGGTGCGCCTTGATTAGTGCACGCAAAATATCGATATGTGTTTTGGATATTCGTATGACCGGCTGCCCAAGTGTCTGGGCGAGAAGGTTTCCAGTTCCGCCACCACACAAAATGACATCCACACCTTTATCAAGAAGTTCTTGCGCTACTGGGATCGCTTCTTCCATTGTTGCGAGGCGGACGATAACTTCTTCGGTCGCCGGATTCGAGTAAAGCTTCAAAGTTTCACCAATTTCGGGAGAGTTCGAAACAAAGGCGAATGTGTACTTTTGCATCGTGCTTTGCCTCCTGCGGGCTCAAATCCGAGGGTGTCTAGTGGTTACAAAACGGAACATCGAGTAATTCTGGAATCCAGTTTCTGACCTTGTTGGGTAAGATTAAAGAAACGCTGATCAACCCGATTTTGAAAGCCGGAATCCAGAAAAATCAAAAACCTAAACACCGGACTACGCCGGTGGGACGGACTTAATCAGTGTTTCCTTAACCATTTACTGAGAGTGTTTTTCTGGGCTCTTCCGGTAAATCCTACGGAGAAATGAGATGACCGACATCCCTGAGATGGTGTATCCACGCGGGTTTTCCAGGACTCGGGTAGGTACATCATTATGGGAGCGGTCATCCCGGCGAAGATTTTGGGGCCACATCTCACCCGGCAATACCGAGGTCCTGGCGGTAAGGCGGGCTTTCAATATGGAAAGGAATCGGTCCATTCGCCTGGGCGTGAATGAACTGCGCCACGACCGGGTCAGCGGAGGCCGTCAGTTCATCCGCCGTGCCTTCCGCCACGACAACGCCGTGGTGAATCAGGTAGATGTAGTCGACAACCTTGAGTGATTCGGTGACGTCGTAGGTCACGACGATGGAGGTTACCCCCAGCGCATCGTTCAGCCGCCGGATCAGCAGGGCAATGACGTTGAGCGAGATCGGGTCGAGGCCGGCGAAAGGCTCGTCGTACATCGTCAGCATCGGGTCGAGGGCAATCGCCCGGGCCAGCGCCACGCGCCGGGCCATGCCGCCCGACAGTTCGCCAGGCATCAGCGCGGACGTGCCGCGCAGGCCGACCGCGTGCAGTTTCATCAACACCAGGTCGTGGACCAGCTCTTCCGGGAGGTCCGTGAGTTCGCGCATCGGGAAGGCGATGTTGTCATACACCGACAAATCACTGAACAGCCCTCCGGCCTGGAACATCAGTCCCATGTTGCGCCGCATGGCAAAGAGTTCGTCCCGGTCGAGCTCGTGAATCTTGCGCCCCGCCACCTTGACGCTGCCTTGCGCAGGCCGCAGTTGCCCGCCGATCAGGCGCAGCAGCGTGCTCTTGCCGGAGCCGCCGACGCCGAGGATGGCCACGACCTTCCCCCGGGGGATTTTCAGGTTGATGCCGTTGAAAATCTTCCGCTCGCCATAGGCGAAGTGCAGGTTTTCGATCTCGATGAGGGTTTCAGACATCATTTAGCGCCGGCGCGCAGCAAAAATTGGGCAATTTCGTCATGTTTCGCCTTTTTTGCCATGGCCAGCACGCCGCCTTCGTCCGGGTCTTCGTGCGTCAGGTCGGCGCCCGAACCCACCAAAATCCGCACGGTTTCGAGATGGCCGTGCTTGACGGCAAACATCAGCGCGGTCTGGCCGTTGGGCGCGCGTGCGTCAATCACGGCGCCTGCGGCGAGCAATAGCGTGACGATGGCGCTGCGGTTTTCGAAGGCCGCATAATGCAGGGCGTTCCAGCCGGGGTGGTTGGGATCGACCTTGCGATCGAGCATCAGCCGCACGACCTCGGTATGGCCGCGCAGCGCGGCGATCATCAAGGCGGTGTCGCCATGGCGGTTGCGGCGCTGGGCGTTTGCTCGATTGTCGAGGAGGAACTTCACCAACTCCAGATTGTTGCCCTGGGCGGCGATCATCAGTAGCGTCGTGCCCTGGGTATCGGCGGTATTCACGTCCATGCCGCGCCGCAGCAGGCTGACCACCGTGGGGGTGTCGTTCTGGTTTGCCGCGTGAAGAATGTCTTCATAAACGCCGGAAACGGCGGGTTGCATGCCTGCAAGCATTGCGCTTGCGAAGGCTATGGTGATGATTTTTTTCATTTTCTTGCTTGATTGAAAAGCCGGAAGAAGTTTGCGGTGGTGGCTTCGATGATGGACTCCAGCGGAAGTTCGCGCAGGCGAGCAATCTCTTCCGCCACATGCAGCACATAGCCCGGCTGATTGAGCTTGCCGCGATACGGCACGGGTGCCAGATAGGGCGAATCGGTTTCGACCAGCAGCCGGTCAAGCGGCACGGTTTGCGCCACGGCCTTGAGTTCGACCGCGTTCTTGAAGGTGACAATGCCTGAAAACGAGATGTAAAAACCGAGGTCAAGCGCCTGGCGGGCGGTGTCGGCATCTTCGGTAAAGCAGTGGAAAACGCCGCCAACGCTCTCGCCGCCCTCCTCCTTCAGGATGCGCACGGTGTCGGATGACGCCGATCTTGTGTGAATAATCAATGGCTTGCCGCAGATTTTCGCGGCGGCGATGTGGGTGCGAAAGCGCTCGCGCTGCCATTCGAGGTCACCTTTCAGCCGGTAATAATCAAGCCCGGTCTCGCCGATGGCGACCACTTTCGGGTCGGCCGCCAGCGCCACCAGGGTATCGACATCGGCTTCCCTGGCAAGCTCTTCGGTGTCGGGATGGACGCCGACGGCGGCGAACAGGTTCGGCTGCGTCTTGACGATGGCCAACATCGCCGGAAAGCGCTCCAGCGTCACGCCGGCACACAAGGCCCAGCCGACGCGGTTTTCCTGCATGGTTTTCAGCAAACCGGGAAGATCTCCCGCGAGTTCGGGGAAATCGAGATGGCAGTGCGAGTCAACGAGCATGTTCATAAACCCAGGGGACGGAAAGCCCGCACACAAAGATCTTCAAGAAACAATCGGGCATTGAGCGGATGGTTTGACCAAGCGCGCAACTGGAACACCTGCTGCTGCGCCTGAATCAGCACCGGCAGCGAGAGGCGTTGGGCGGTTGCACTCAAGGTCTTGTTTTGTTGTGGAAAGTAACGCGGCGTAGCGGTGACGGCGCATTGTCCGAGGTCGAAAAGCCACTTTTGCACCGTGCTGACCAGTTCTTCCATGCCGAGTGCGCCATCGGCCTTCACGAGATTTTCCCAACGATTGGCCTGCGTCAGCGCCTCCTGCGGTTTGAGCAGGTCGGCCACCACCGATTCCAGCGCCTTGAGGCGGCCTGTTCTGGCCGCTTCGGCGACCGCCAGCGGCGCATGGCCAAAAAACGGCAGCCATTTGGCGTGGTCGGCAAGCTGCCGTTCGGCGAGCCAGCGTTGCGACTGTTCATCGGGCGGAGGCGCAAACATGACCCGGCGCGAACGGCTCAGCAGCGTCGGCAATAGCTTTCTCCATCTGTGAGAAATCATTATGAAATAGAATGATACAGAAGGTTCTTCAAGTATTTTAAGAAGTGAATTCGCCGTGATCGGGTTCATCGCCTCGGCGGGATCGATGACGCAGACGCGCGCGCCGCCGCGGTGGCCGCTGACATGAAAGAACGCTTCGACCTCGCGCACCTGCTGGATGCGAATCTGCTTGCTGGCCTTCTTTTTATCCCCCGCTTCGCCGGCGACTGCCAGCTCACCCTCTTCCTCGCCTTCGGCTGCGGCATCGGGTTGCAATAAACGGTAGTCCGGGTGCTGGCCGCTGGCCATCATCACGCAGGAGGGGCAATTCCCGCAGGCCGGCTCATACGGCTGGCGCGGCGTCTCGCACAGCAGACGCGCGGCCAGCAGATCGGCGAGCTCGCGTTTGCCGACTCCCATTGGCCCGGAAAACAACAAGGCATGCGGCAGGCGCGTTTCCGCTCCTGTCAAGTCATTCCATATTTCAGCATTTAAAATAATATCAGTCACTTGAAAGTATTTGTTCAAGTTGTTTCTGAACTTGCTCAAGCGTCTGTCGAGAGTCAATGATGCGGACTCTTCCCGGCATTTCGGCGGCACGGGCCAGATAGGCGGCGCGCACGCGCTCGTGAAATTCTGTTTTTTCCTGCTCGAAACGATCCAGTTGCCGTTCAGCCCCGGCCATGCGCTGGGCCGCGATTTCGATCGGCAGATCGAAGAGCAGCGTTAAATCCGGTTGAAAATCCCCCTGCACCCAGTTTTCCAGTTGAATCAGTTTTTCCAGCGAAAGGCCACGTCCGCCCCCCTGATAGGCGAAGCTCGCATCGGTGAAGCGATCACAAACCACCCAGTCGCCCCGCGAAATGGCCGGTTTGATCACCTGTTCGAGGTGCTCGCGGCGGGCGGCGAACATCAGCAGCGCCTCGGTTTCAAGATGCATCGGCTCGTGGAGCAGGAGTTCGCGCAGTTTTTCACCCAGCGGCGTGCCGCCGGGCTCGCGGGTTTGCACCACGACACGCCCCCGCGCGCGCAGATGCTCGACCAGCCAGCCCAGATGCGTGCTTTTGCCCGCGCCATCGACGCCTTCGAGGGTGATGAATTTTCCTTTGCTCACTTGCCACCCCGCTGGTATTTATTGACTGCCCGATTATGCTCCTCCAGGTTGCGCGAAAAGGCGCTGGAACCATCGCCACGGGCCACGAAGTACAGCGCATCGGTGGCCGGTGGCTGCAGGGCGGCCTGAATCGACGCCATGCCCGGCAGGGCAATCGGGGTGGGGGGCAGCCCGGCGCGGGTGTAGGTGTTGTAGGGCGTATCAGCCAGCAAATCGCGCTTTCTCAGATTGCCGTCGAATTTTTCGCCCAGACCGTAGATCACCGTCGGGTCGGTTTGCAGCAGCATGCCGATCCGCAGGCGATTGACGAACACCGAGGCTACCTTGCCGCGATCGGCGGGCGTGCCGGTTTCTTTTTCGACAATCGAAGCCATGATCAGGGCTTCGCGGGGGGTTTTGTAAGGCACTGAAGGATCACGCTTTTCCCACGCATCCGCCATGCGTCGCTGCATCCCCAAATATGCGCGCCGCAGAATCGCCAGGTCTTTGGTCTGGCGGGCGAACAGATAGGTATCGGGGAAAAACAGCCCTTCCGGGTGAGATTCCTCCGCGCCGATCAGTTTGAGGATCTCGGCATCCGGGAGTCCGGCCGTGTCGTGCCGCAGGTCGGGGTGGGCATCGAGCAATGCGCGCAGATCGCGGAAAGTCTTGCCCTCGACGATAACGATGCGGGTTTGCATCACATCGCCGTCCGTCAGCTTTTGCAGCAGTTGCCACGGCGTCACGCCGAAGGCAATTTCATAGCTGCCCGCCTGGATGTTGCGATCCTTGCCCGCCAGCCGTCCCAGCAGGGAAAATTGCCAGGGCGGCATGCCGACGCCGGCATCAGCCATCACCTGCGCCGCCCCCTTGAGGCCGAGGCCGGGACGAATATCGAAATCCACCACGCCTTGGGGATTGAGTTTGAGCGGGACGGCCGCAGATGCGAACCAGGCCATCCAGCCGGCAAAGCCGAGGACGGCCAGCAAGCACAGACCGGCCAGCAGCAGCAGTTTTTTAAACAGTCTTTTGAGTGTGCGCTTCATGGAAGGCCGCTATGATAGCCGCTCTCGACGACTTCTCTTTCAGCAGGATCACCATGAACCCGACCACGTTCCATGTTCCGCTCACCGACCAGGGCCTGATCCGCGTCAGCGGCGAAGATGCCGCCAGTTTTCTGCATAACCTGCTGACCAACGACATCACCCACCTCCCCGCCGATGGCGCGCGGCATGCCGGACTGTGCACCGCCAAAGGCCGCCTGATCGCCAGTTTCCTGATCTGGCGCGAAGGGCCCGATTATCTGCTGCAACTATCGGCCGACATTCTGCCGGGCATCCTGAAAAAGCTCTCGATGTTTGTGTTGCGCAGCAAGGTGAAGCTGGCCGATGTTTCCGGCGAACGGACGCTGATCGGGGTGGTCGGTGGCCAAGTCGGCCCTGCCGAGCCGATGCACACGACGAGCTATCGGGGTGGCACGGCAATCCGGCTCGATGCCAGGCGTTGCGTGCTTGCCGTCCCCACGGGCGAAGCTGAAAACATTGCGAGCGAACTCGGCACGCCGGGTCAGTTGAGCGACTGGCATCTCGCCGAAATTGCCGCCGGCATCCCGCGCATCCTCGCCGCGACCCAGGAAGCCTTTGTGCCGCAGATGGTCAATTACGAGGTCGCTGCCGTCGGCGGGGTGAGTTTCCAGAAGGGCTGCTATCCGGGACAGGAAATCGTCGCCCGCACCCATTACCTCGGCAAGGTCAAACGCCGCATGGTTCGCGCCAGTCTCGACGCCCCCCTCCCGGCCGGTACCGATGTATTCACCCCCGAATCCGGCGAGCAGCATTGCGGCGCGCTGGTGCTGACCGCCCCGGCGCCGTCTGGTGGTTACGAGTGTCTGGTCGTGGTGCAGTCGTCGGGTGCCGAGGCCGGCGAGGTGCATGTCGGCAGTCCGACCGGCCCGCGCCTGAAAATGCTGACGCTGCCCTACACCGTCGAATAAACAGTGTGCCTGATCCTCGTCGCGTGGCAGGCGCACCCCGATTTTCCCCTGGTGGTTGCCGCCAACCGCGACGAGTTCTTCAAGCGCCGTACCGCCAGCGCCGACTTCTGGATTGACCAGCCGCAGGTTCTCGCCGGCCGCGACCTGGAGGCGGGCGGCACCTGGCTGGGTATGACGCAGGGCGGAAGATTCGCCGCGCTGACCAACTTCCGCGACCCTGCCAACCACAAGCCGCAGGCGCCGTCGCGGGGAAATCTGGTGGCTGACTTTCTGACCGGGAAATCGAGCATCGACGCCTATCTCGACGCACTGAACCCCGCCGATTACAACGGTTTCAACCTGCTGCTCGGCGATGGCAAACGTCTCATCGCCTTCAGCAATGTCTCGCTGCAGCGCCACGAACTCGCGCCGGGCGTCCATGGTCTGTCGAACCACCTGCTCGACACACCTTGGCCAAAAGTCGGCGCTGGCAAGACGGCACTGACCGCCGCCCTCACCGCGCTACCTGACGAAAAACACCTGTTCCACCTGCTACGTGACGACACCATTCACCCCGATGACGCCCTGCCCGCCACCGGCGTCAGCCTCGAATGGGAACGGCTGCTCTCGGCCGCCTTCATCCATGGCCACGACTATGGCACGCGCTGTTCCACCGTGATCAAAGTCGGCGTTGACGGGACGGCAACTTTCGACGAGCAGACCTGGCTGCCCGCCGGCCATGCCGGTGCGCGACAGCGCTTCCGCTTTAGACTGAAAGTGAAAGCCTCATGAAACACTGGTTGCCCGTTGCTTTTTTCGTCTTCGCTACCGCCGTCCAGGCCGAAACCGTCGCCTGCCACATCACCTATGGCGGTGAAACCAACGTGATCGCGGCCGCTCCGGTGGCCACGCCCTACACCGTGCCGACAGTCGAGATCGGCTCCTACTTCCTGTTTCGCATCGTGTTTCAGAACGCGCCCGCGGACCAGGCCACCATCAAGACCTACACCTACGCCAACCGCGATGGCGGCCCGACGCTCATCCATCAGGCCACCTTCCCCTATCCGCCACCCACTGCCGCACGGCATGGTTTCAGCGGGATGCACCACGTTTATGAAACATTGCGTGATGGCGAAATGCAGTACTGGTGCGAGCTGAAACCATGATCCTTCGCCCCCTTTTCCTCGGCTTGCTGCTCCTCGCTCTGTCCGCTAACGCGCAGCAGGTAAAGCTCATCTTCGTCGGCGACATCATGCTCGACGACGGCCCCGGCATGGCCATCGCCGCCGGCCGCGACCCGTTGGCGTCATTTGCCACGCTGCTGGCCGAAGCCGACTACCGCATCGGCAACCTCGAATGTCCGATTGCCACGGTCGGCCAGCCGATGGACAGCAAGATTTACAACTTCCGCGCTCACCCGCGGGTGCTGTCCGTGCTCAAGGGGCGCTTCGACGCCATGGCGGTGTCCAACAACCATTCCGGCGACTACGGCCAGGCCGCTTTTCTGGAAACGCTCGACCACCTGAAGCAGACCGGCATCGCCAGTTTTGGTGGCGGCCGCGACCTCGCCGCAGCCCATGCGCCGCTGTGGATCGAGAAAAACGGCCTGCGCATTGCCGTGCTCGGCTACAACGAATTCAAGCCGCGCAGTTTCGAGGCCGGCCCCCATTGGCCGGGCATCGCCTGGAGCGAAGACAGCCACGTGGTCGCCGACATCCGCGCGGCACGCGCCGCCGGTGCCGACGTGGTAATCCCCTTCATGCACTGGGGCTGGGAGAACGAACCGGCGCCGGACGCGCGCCAGCGCCAGTTGGCGCGGCTGATGATCGATGCCGGCGCCGCCGCAGTGGTCGGCGGTCATCCGCATGTCACGCAAGGCAGTGAAATTTATCGTGGCAAGCCGATCATCTACAGCCTGGGCAATTTTGTTTTCGACGGCTTTGACACGCCAGAGGGAAAACTGGGCTGGCTGTTGCGGCTGAACGTGGATCGCAGCGGCGTGATTTCCTGGGAGACGCGCGCCGCACAGATGGACGATGAAGGCATTCCGTACCCATCTCCGGGCGCTCGAACACCCTGCGGCAAGGCCGGCGACAGCGTTCCCGGCCTGTGCGTGAATCCCTGATCCGGCGCGCTTTCAGACCTGCCGGAGCGTTTTCTGCATGCTGACGTGCGGAATCCCGGCTTCCATGAAAACCTCGCCCGCGACGACAAAACCAAACTGCGCATAAAACGGCGCGGCGTGGGTTTGGGCGTTGAGTTGGGCGATGCGGATGCCGCTCCGGGCAGCCAGTTCAATCAGTCGCTGGAGCAAGGCACTGCCGACACCGCGGCCGCGCCATTCCCGCATAACCGCCATGCGGCCGATATGACCGTCGGGCAGCAGGCGCCCGGTGCCGATCGGCGCGTTGTCTGGCCCGAAGGCGACGACATGGCGGCTGGTTGCATCGTGCGCGTCGCGTTCGATGTCGGCGGGAACACCCTGCTCCTCGATGAACACGCGCTCGCGTACCGGCATGGCCGATCCGCCGAGCGTCGCCCAGTCGCCCGCCTCGATGCGGTATTCGACGATCTCCACCGGCGTATAAGGCGGCACGCAGTCAAACAGTTCGATGATGTCGGCGTTCCGCATGCGGATGCAGCCGATCGAACCGGGGACGCCCATCGGCACACTGTCCGGGCTGCCGTGGATGTAGATATAGCGGCGCATGGTGTCGACCAAACCGAGCCGGTTGACGCCGGGTTCGCAGCCCGACAGCCAGAGAATGCGCGTCAGAATCCAGTCGCGCCGGGGATGCGCGGCGGCAAGTTCGGGCGTCCAGACCTCGCCGGTCGGGCGGCGGCGCACGAAGACCGTATTCGCCGTCGCGCCAGCGCCGACTTTTGCGCGGATGATGTGCCGGCCGCGCGGCGTGCAGAAACTGCCGCTTTGCTCCCCTGCCCCGTTATTTGCCGTCGAGACGAGATAGTGCTTGAGCAGCGTTCCGCCGTCGTCGAACAGTTCGAGCGTCTGGGCGGGGATGCTGATGCGGATGTACATCAGGCTACCTCGGTCTTGGTGCGCCGGGCGGCAAAAAAACCGGACAGCAGCGCCCCGCATTCCTCGGCGCACACGCCGCCGACGATTTCGGCATGATGGTTTAAGCGTTCCTCGGCGAACAGGTCGATCACACTGCCGGCAGCGCCGGTCTTGGGATCGCGGGCGCCGAAAACGACACGCTCGATGCGCGCGTGGAAGATCGCGCCGATGCACATCGCGCAGGGTTCGAGCGTCACATACAGCGTACAGCCGGGCAGCCGGTAATTGCCAAGTCGGGCCGCCGCATCGCGCAGCGCCATCACCTCGGCATGGGCGGTGGGGTCGTGGCGGCCGATGGGTTGATTGAAACCACGGCCGACGATTTCATCGTCCCTCACCACCACGGCGCCCACCGGCACTTCTCCCAGCGTCGCCGCCTCGCGCGCCAGTTCGAGCGCGATGCCCATGAAGTCAGGGTCTTCCATTGGCCTACAAAGCGCGAAGAATACCCTCGGCGAGAATCGCCGGATCTTCGGCGCCGACGATGATCTGCCGGCCCGGCAAGATGAAGGTCGGCACCATGTTGATGCCCATCTGCTGCACTTCGGCGGCCTTCTGCCTGACGACGTCCTCGTCCTGATTCGAGGCGAGATAGGCCGCAATCGTCGGTGCGTCGTACCCGCACTCGGCGGCAAGCGCTGTCAGCACCGCCGGATCGCCGACATGTTCGCCGCGCTGGAACTGGGCCGCGAAAAGCCGCTCGACCAGCGCATCGATCTTTGCCGGGTCGGGATCGACCGTCTGCGCGCGATGGATCAGCCGGTGCGCCTTCAGGGTATTGGCACGCAGGGCGATTTTCTCGAAGGCATAGTCGAGCCCATAAGCGCGTCCGGCCTCGCGCACCCGCTCGAACAACTCCTCAACCCGATCACAGCTGCCGAACTTGTGTACGAGAAACGGCAGGTAGGGTTCGCCTGCGGGCGGCGTGTCGGGATTGAGGAAAAATGGCAGCCAGTGCTTGCGGAAAGCAAAGTCCGGCCGCTCCCGCCGGACCAGCGCGACGGCCGCCGCCAGCCGCCGCGTGCCGATGAAGCACCAGGGGCAGACGACGTCCGAGACGATCTCGATGGTGAGCATCAGGCGTTTT
>JAUSBB010000008.1 GCA_030652245.1 Rhodocyclaceae bacterium
CAAGTCGAATCCCGCGCTTGACCTCTATCTGCCGTCGACGGTACTGGTCACCGGCTTCGACTTCATCTTCTTCTGGGTGGCGCGCATGGTGATGATGACCAGGCACATCACCGGCAAGATTCCGTTCAAGGACGTCTATGTGCATGGCCTGATCCGCGACGCGGAAGGCCAGAAGATGAGCAAATCCAAGGGCAACGTGCTCGACCCGATCGACCTGATCGACGGCATCAGCCTGGACGCACTGGTCGCCAAGCGCACCACCGGCCTGATGAACCCGAAGCAGGCCGCGCAAATCGAAAAGCGCACCCGCAAGGAATACCCGAACGGCATTGCCGGCGTCGGCACCGACGCCCTGCGCTTCACCTTCCTCAGCCTCGCCAGCCCCGGCCGCGACATCAAGTTCGACATGCAGCGCTGCGAGGGCTATCGCAACTTCTGCAACAAACTGTGGAACGCCACGCGCTTTGTGCTGATGAATTGCGAAGACAAGGATTGCGGCAACAACGCCCCCCTCGCCCCTTGCGGGAGAGGGGCTGGGGGAGATGGGGATCTCGACTTCTCCCCCGCCGACCGCTGGATCGTCAGCCTGTTGCAGCATCTCGAGGCTGATGTCGCCAAACACTTCGCCGATTACAGATTCGATCTACTGGCCAAGACCATTTACGAATTTGTCTGGGACGAGTATTGCGACTGGTATGTCGAACTCGCCAAGGTGCAGATCCAGACCGGCAGCGAAACACAACAACGCGCGACGCGCCGCACGCTGCTGCGCGTGCTTGAAGCGGTGCTGCGCCTCGCCCATCCGCTGATCCCCTTCATTACCGAAGAACTGTGGCAGACCGTTGCCCCGCTCGCCGGACGCGCAAAAGTCGGCGCTGGCGGGACGGCGTTAGCCGCGCCCGCCGCGTTGATGGGGGCGGCGACGGTCATGCTGCAAGACTATCCGGTGGCTGATTTATCGCGCTGCGACGCGCCCGCCGAAGCCTGGGTCGCCACGCTCAAATCGCTGGTCACCGCCTGTCGCAGCCTGCGCGGAGAAATGAACATTTCTCCGGCGCAGAAGGTGCCGCTCATCGGCGCGGGCGATATTTCGACCCTGAGCGAATTCGCCCCATACCTCGCCGCACTCGCCAAGCTTTCGGAAGTCACAGCCATCGACACCCTGCCCGACACCGACGCCCCGGTACAGATCGTCGGCGAATTCCGCCTGATGCTGAAAATCGAGATCGACATCGCCGCCGAAAAGGAACGGCTCGGCAAGGAAATCGCCCGCATCGAGGGCGAAATTGCCAAGGCTGAAAAGAAGCTGGCGACCGAAAGCTTCGTCTCCCGCGCGCCGTCCGCCGTCGTGGCACAGGAGCGCGAGCGGCTGGCTGCCTTCCGGGCCACGCTCGCCAAGATCGTTGCCCAGAACGAGCGGCTGCAAGCATGAGCACCCAGGTCTCCATCGTCATCCCCATCTACAACGAGATCGAGAACGCCGACGCACTCGTTGCCCGCCTCGAAACGGCGCTCGCCGGCATCGACTTCGAGGCCATTCTCGTCGACGACGGGTCAAGGGACGGCACGGGGGTGCGCCTGGCCGAACTCGCCGCCACGCGGCCCTGGCTCAAGCCGATCTACCTGGCACGCAACTACGGCCAATCCACCGCGATGCAGGCCGGTTTCGACGCCGCCGCGGGCGAGGTGATCGTCACCCTCGACGGCGACCTGCAAAACGACCCGGCCGACATTCCGCGCCTGCTCGAAATGTTGGAGAACGAGCCGGACATCGACATTCTCTCCGGCTGGCGCAAGGACCGTCAGGATGCGGCCCTCAAACGCAAGCTGCCCTCGCGCATCGCCAACGGCCTGATCTCGAAGGTCACCGGCGTGCCGCTGCACGACTACGGCTGCTCGCTCAAGGTCTATCGCCGCGCAGCTTTGGCCAACGTGCGGCTCTACGGCGAACTCCACCGCTTCGTCCCCGCGCTCGCCCACCAGTTCGGCGCCCGAGTCAAGGAAGTGGTGGTGACACATCATGCGCGCCAGCACGGCACGTCCAAATACGGCATCGACCGCACCCTGCGCGTCATTCTCGACCTGCTACTCGTGCAGTTCCTGCTGCGCTACCTGCAGCGGCCGATCCAGTTCTTCGGCGGCATCGGCGCGGCGCTGATGGGGGTCGGCGGCGTCATTCTCGCCTATCTTTTTGCGCTCAAACTGGGAGGTGCGGACATCGGCGGCCGCCCGCTGCTGTTGGGCGGGGGGCTGCTGTTGCTGATGGGCGTGCAACTGGTCGGCATGGGCCTTCTGGGCGAAATCCTCGTGCGCATCTACCACGAGCCGCACGGCCGCTCCCAGTATCTCGTTCGCCAGACACCACGGCCACAGTCCAAGCCCCCCACGCAGTGAGCAAACACCCCGCGCTCCGGCTGGCCGTCCGGCTGCTCGTTTCGTTTGTCCTGCTCGGCCTGATCGCCTGGGCCGTCGATGGCGCCGCCTTGCTGCGCCGTCTCGCCAGCGCCGACTTTTACTGGTTTGGGCTGGCCGTCGTCCTCGGCATTATTGCCAACATCGTCTCCGCCTGGCGCTGGCTGATCATTTCCCGCCACCTCGGCCTCACCGCCAGCGCCGCGTCCCTCCTGCCCGCCTATGGCCGGGGCGTGGCGCTCAATACCGTGCTGCCCGGCGCGACACTGGGCGGCGACGCCTACCGCGCCGTCGTATTACAAAAGCTCGGCAATCCCATGCTCAAGGCGGCCGCCTCGGTTGCCCTCGATCGCCTCTCGGGCCTCTGGGCGCTCTTTGTCATCTCGTGGGCGGCCTGGCTCGCGCTCGCCATCGTGCCCATAATGCCGCAACCCGGCCTGGCCCCGGCGACGCTCCACGCCCACCTCGCCGGCATTGCGCTGGCGGTGGGCGCCCCCTTTGCGGCGCGCGCACTTGGCGCCCGGCTGAACCTCGCCCCGCAGCGGCTGCCGGCCCGCCTGCTGCGCCTGCTGTCCGAAACCGCCCACCTCGCGCAGCTCACCTTCGTCAGCTCGGCAATCGTGCAAATTGCCACCATCGCGGCGCTGTGGGCGGCGCTTAGTGCGGTCACCCCCGACGTCCCGGTGCTCTACCTCACCGCCATCGCCGCGCCGGTTTTCCTCGCCACCGCTTTGCCGGTGTCGATCGGCGGCTACGGCACGCGCGAGGCCGCCCTGGCCACTTACTACGTGCTGGCTGGCCTGCCGGCCGATGTCGCCGTGGCCGGCGCCCTGTTGCACGGCCTGGCCGTCACGCTGCAAGGCGCCTTGTGGGCGCCGCTTTTCCTGATTGACCGCCATGCAGCCCGCTGATCATCCCCGCTTGACGCTGGCCCTGGTGCTTGCCGCCCTGCTGGCCTGGCGTTTTTTCGCCGCGCAGGACGCCGGCCTGAATCTGTCCATCGACGAGGCCCAGTATTTTCTCTGGTCGCAGGAACCGGCCTGGGGCTATTTCTCCAAGCCGCCGCTGATCGCCTGGACGATTGCCGCCGCCGTCGGGGTGTGCGGCGACAGCGAAACCTGCATCCGTCTGCCCGCCCTGTTGTTGTTTGCCGCCAGCAGCCTGCTGGTGGCGGCAATTGCGCGCCGGCTGTTCGATGCACAAAGCGCAATGTGGGCCGGCATCGCCTTCGCCACGCTGATCCTCACCAGCTTTTATTCCTGGGTGATGACCACCGATGCCCTCCTGCTGTTCTGCTGGTCGCTGGCGCTGCTGCTGTTTCTGCGGGCCCTCGACACGGATCGCTGGCGCGACTGGCTCGCCCTTTCCGCGGCCGTCGGCCTCGGCCTGCTGGCCAAATACACCATGGGCCTGTTTCTCGTCTGCGCGCTGGCCGTGCTCTGGATCGACCACCGGCCGCGGCTGGCCAACCCGAAACCCTGGGTCGCCGCGCTGCTCGCCCTGGCTTTCCTTATCCCGAACCTCTTCTGGAATCTCGACCACCAGTTCGCCACGCTGCGCCACACGGCCGAAATCTCGCAACTCGACCGGCAGTTGTTCAACCCCGGTTCGCTGCTCAGTTTCGTCCTCGCCCAGTTTGGCATCATGGGGCCGCTGCTGTTTCCCGCGCTGATGCTGGCCGCCAGCGACCACCGGGCCTGGCGCGGCGATTCCCGCCAGCGCCTGCTCGCCCTGTTTTCGCTGCCGGTCATCGGCCTGTTCGTCGTCCTTGCGCTGCTGGCGCGCTCACATGCCAACTGGGCCGCGCCGGCCTATGTCGCCGCCACCCTGCTCGCCGTATCGCTGCTGTTGCGGCGCGACTATCGGCGCTGGCTGATCGCCGCCATCGCGCTCAACCTGCTGCTCGCCGCAACGCTCTATCATTGGCACCGGCTGGCACCTGCCGTCGGCATCGAATTGCGCAAGGGCACCGACCCCTTTCATCCGCTACGCGGCTGGGACATAGCGGGCGCACAACTGGCCGGGCTGCTGCGCGCCAGCGACTGCCGCGCCATCATCGCCGCCGAGCGCGCCACCCTGGTGCAACTCGCCTACTACGCCCGCCGCAACCTGGCGACACCCGTCACGCCGCTGGCCTACAACCCCGCCGGGAACATCCGCAACCATTTCGAGCTGACCGCCGACATCGCGCGGCGTGATTTTGATTGCGCCATCCTGGTCGGCGAATTCGATCCGCAACGCTTGCGCAAGGAATTCACGGCAGTGGACATGCTCCCGCCCCTGACCGTGCCCCGGGCCGAGGGCCATGAAGCCCTGCCCGTCTGGCGGGTACGCGGCTTCCTGGGTTACCAGGGTCAGGGCGACGCGCCCGGGCGATAAAACACCCAGCGCGCCAGCAGCGCGGCGCTGAAATACACCACAAAGCCGGCGAAGATCACATCCGAAAGAAAGTGGCCGCCCTGCGCCATGCGCACCAGGCCGACATGCGCGCCCCAGGCGGTTCCGGCAATCAGCCAGAAGCGGCGCTGGCGCCGGAACACCCAGGCCAGCGCCAGCAGCGAAAAGGCCCCGCTGGCATGGCCGCTGACAAAGGCGCAGTTATCCTCGCACTGGTCGGTGATTACCCAGGCCGGCGTGAAACGCTTGTCACCGCCGAATTCGACGATCTGGTTCGGCCGCGCCCGGTCCCAGTGATCCTTGAGCACGGTCACCACCAGACCGGGGCCGACGACCAGCACCGCCAGCAGGAACAGCGCGGGCCGCCGCCAGCCTTGATATCGCCGCCACAGGCTCGCCAATGCGGCAACCAGGAGCATCACCACCCACACGCGCACCAGCAGCGGCGAACCCAGGTAAGTCAGCCGCACCCAGGCCGAATCCCGGAGAAAAAACCCCTCCCCGGGCCGATAAAAGAGCGCGCTGGCCGCCAGATCGATGCCCGGAGCCGCCAGGAAAAGCGCCACTGCGCCGACAAAGCAGAGCAGCGCCCACCCAGGGTTCCGTATAGTTTCAAATCGAATTGACAATTTGCCGAACGCAGAATGACGACGCAGGCATTTTACAGCGTCAGGCCTCTACTCGTTTCGGCTCGCTTGTTGACTGTCAACGCCTTGTTGTCGCATTTAGCTACTGCGCGCATTGTTTCTATTTGCTAACCAACACAAAATTAACTAGACTAGTCTGGTCAGATTATAGGAGCAAAGCATGCAAACCATCAGCCTGTTCGACGCCAAAACCCATCTTTCCCGCCTGATCGACCAGATTGCCTCGGGAGCGGAAAGCGAGATCGTCATTTCCCGCAACGGCAAGCCGGTGGCGCGAGTCGTGCCGATACATGAAGATGCATCACGCCGCATCGGCTTGGCCAAAGGCGAATTCGAAGTACCGGAAGATATCGATCTGCACAACGCCGAAGTGGCCGCGCTATTTCACGGGGAGCGCTGATCGTGCGCCTGTTGCTCGACACCCAGATTGCGCTATGGGCCCTGACCGGCTCCCCCCGACTGGGTGCGCTGGCCTTTGACTTGATCAGCAATCCGGCGAACGAGGTCTATATCAGTGCCGCCTCGATCTGGGAAATCGCCATCAAGCATGCACTCGGACGCGGCGATATGCCGGTCAGTGGAACACGAGCTGCCGAGCTATGCGCCCAAGCGGGTTATCGGGAACTGCCGGTCGCTTGGCGTCATGCCGCCAGCGTCGATGCCCTGCCGCCGCTGCATGGCGATCCATTCGACCGCATCCTTGTCGCGCAGGCTGCGACGGAACCGATGCGGCTGCTGTCGCGCGACACCACCGTGGCGCGCTACGGCGCCATGGTGATGCCGGTCTAGTTTTATTTCCGTTTAGTTGCCCTGCGCCGAATAGGTGCCGCCGGCCACCTTCGCCATCATCTCGGCGGTGCTGTCCGGGTGGCTGGCGATGCCCATGAACTGGAACATGCCGAGATCCGGCCAGGCCAGCGCGGTGCGATAGCGGCCGAACAGGGCGTGGGCTTTGTTATCGACCACAAAGATTTCCCACGGCAGGGCGGCGATATGGTCGGGACCGATTTTCTTGGCCCAGGTGCCTTCGCCATTTTCGGGATCATTCGTCGCCACGCCGAACACGGCGAGTTTCTTTTCCACATTGACGATCTCATACACCTTGGCCGTCTTGGCGACGTTCTTGGCGAGGTTGTCGCGGATGGTCTTCACCGCTTCGTCAAAGTTGCCATAGGCCTTCAGCTCGGCCTTGTCGGCAAAGCGCTCCATGCCCGCCATGTAGCGATAGGTCGGCAGGTTTTCGGCCTTGACGTCGCCGCCGAATGCCTTGCCCGCGCCGAGCGCCTTTTGCAGCTTCGCGGTAGTCGCCTTCACCGCGGATTCAGCTTTCGCGTAGTCCTGCCGCAGATAGGCGCGCTGCCAGTATTCGAGGTTGAGGTAAGAGACCGCGCCGTCAGCCTTGACGCCAACACGGATCGGCAAACCCACCACGGCGGAACCACCCACCTGCAACAACGCCGCCGAAAAGCCCGGCTCGGTCACCACGATCACCCCATGCTGCGGCAAACCCGCCGGCAGATGCTGGCCAATCACCGTAAAGCCGCCCGCAGTCAGCTTCTGTTCGGTAGCCGCCATCACCGCTTTCAAGTCGCCGCCTGACACCTTGTCGGCAGTGACATAGGGCTGCAAGGCATGCGCCAGCAGCGAAAACACAGCAAGCACAACACCAGCCAAGACTCTTTTCATGATGCCTCCTTGAATTTGTTCACGCAGGATCAGTTGTATTTATTGGTAGGGCTATGAAAAAGGCCGGCAGTGCCGGCCTTTTTTGCTATTTAGCAACAATCAGAAGCGGTTGCTGTACATCAACTGCCAGTTAGTCTGGCTGTGCTCGCTCGTGACTCCCGAGGCAGCCGCCTGGGTCACCTTGGGTGCAAAGGTCAGCGAACCATTCAACTCCGCCGTCTTGCTGAACTTGTAGCCGGCGCCTAGCGTGTACTGTTCCTTGATGATCGCGGGGAACAGGGCGTTCAGGTAAGTATCCGGAACGGGGTTACGCGCCGTGTTGACACCAAAACGCAAAGCGAGCTGTTCGTTCATCTGGTAGGTCGCACCGAGCTGCAGCACGGTCTGGTCTTTCCAATCTTGTGGCATCGTTATGTTGAAAGAACCAAGAGCACTCTCGTAGGTCATCTTGAAATCCCTCATGACCTTCGACCAGTTGATCTGCTTGACGTCGGCGGCAATCAGCCACTGCGGTGTAGCCTGAAAAGCCAAGCCGATGGCGTAGGTCTCGGGCCACTGGAAATTCCTGACCTTGATCCTGCCACTGTCGGCAAATCCACCTTGCGTCGTCATTGCCGCACCGGTTGCACCGGTTTCGAGGTCGGAGAGAGAGGTTTTGGATTGATAGACAGCACCAATGGTCAGTTGCTTGCTTGCACGGTAGGTAAATCCGAGCTTGCCCGCCCAGCCGGTGCCCTTGGCCGAACCCGAGAAGTCGTTGCTGTCTGAAAAGTCAATACGCGCCCAATCGGTGCCAGCACCTAAAGCGCCTGTAAACGCCCCAGTTGGGGAAGACATCATCCCGCCAAGTTGGCTGATCTGCGCAGCCATCTTCATATCCAAGGTCGCCCAGACAAAGTCAACCGAACCACCGACTGTGAAGTCAGGAGAAACATCATAGGCCAGGGGGAAGATCAGGCGGCCGACACCCAGCTCTGAACGCGCATCAGTACCGGAACCCATTGCCATAAACGAATTTGCCGCATATTCGGTACCCATGCCACCCTGCGCAAAGACGCCAACGCCGTAGGTCAGCTTGCCATCCTTGCGCACATAGCCAACTGCGGGCATGTAGTAGGCATCGCCGCCCGACTTGGCTTCCATGCCCATATATTTCGCATTCACGTCGGGATGCAGGCCACCAATGGCGAGATCAAAGCG
>JAUSBB010000161.1 GCA_030652245.1 Rhodocyclaceae bacterium
ACTTGCGGCTCGCTGCGCTCGGTTATTACGGGGTGGCCCGTTTGGGCTCATGAGCGGTTTGCGCCTGGCGGCGCGTGCCGTCTCGCCTTGGGGCGGCCCGGCGGCGAGACTGCGCCGTGAGTAGCCTCACTGCCTGGGAACGCTGGGAACTCGCGAGTTTTGACGAGGGGCGCGGTGCTGCATCACCTGAAGCTGCGGGGGGTGATGCGCTTCAGACCCAATTGCCCACTGCGGCCGAGATAGCGCAAATACAGGAACAGGCGCGGGCGGAAGGATTCAAGAAGGGTGAGTCGGAGGGCTATCAGGCCGGGCTGCGCCGGGGACATGATGAGACGCGAGGCGAGGCGGAGCGGCTCGCGCGGGCCGCCGCCAAGCTCGAAAGTGGGCTGGACGCTCTCGATGCCGAGGTCGCCGAGGAACTGCTGGCGCTGGCCATCGAACTGGCGCGCGAGGTGGTGCGCCAGGAAATTGCCGCCCGCCCCGACACCCTGCTCGCCGTGGTGCGCGAGGCGCTGACGCAATTGCCGCATCAGCACGCCGCCATTTATCTCCATCCGGAAGATGCCTCTTTGTTGCGCTCCTACATGGGCGACCAGCTCGCCCATGCCGGCCATCGCATCCACGAGGACTTCAAGCTCGCGCGCGGCGATTGCCTGCTGGAGTCAGGCGGCACCCAGGTTGACGCAACCGTGGCGATGCGCTGGCAGCGCGTGCTGGCGGGCCTGGGCATATGAACGCCCGCCCTCCCCCAGCCCGGCACAGCAGCGTTTGCGCCGGGCCGCCCCAAGCAAACGCGGCACGCGGCGCCAGCCACCAGGCCGCAGGCCGCAGGACAGTCGAAGACTGGTCTCGCGCAGCGAGATGCGGCTTTGCCGCACACAACCCGCACCGCTGCCCAAAAAAGCGCCCCGTAATAAACGAGCGCAGCGATCCGTGTAGAACCCCCCGCGAGGGGGGCGAAGGGGGGCGGGCCTCAGATGCAGCCTGAAAAAATCCGCGACTACCTGGTCGATTGCCGGCAACGTGTCGCCACACCGCAACCGTTCCGCGTAGCCGGCCGGCTGACGCGCATCAACGGCTTGGTCATGGAAGCCACCGGGCTCAAGTTGCCGCTCGGTTCGGGCTGCCTGATCGAGGCACCCGATGGCGGCTCGGTCGAAGCCGAAGTGGTCGGCTTCGCGGGTGAAAAGCTCTACATGATGCCCACCGAAGATGCTTATGGCCTGGCGCCCGGCGCCCATGTCATGCCGTTGGAGATTCCGCCACGGCCGCCGCAACTGGGGCAAGCCAGCGAACCGCGCCGCCGCAACCAGGACCGCGCCAAGCATCTGCCCGTCGGCGACGCCTTGCTGGGCCGAGTGGTCGATGGCAACGGGCGGCCGCTTGACGGACTCGGCCCGCTCGACCCGCGCGAGGACGGGCCGACGCGCTCCCTCGTCGGGCGGCCGTCCAACCCCCTGCAACGCGCGCCCATCGTGCAGACGCTCGACGTCGGCATCCGCGCCATCAATTCCCTGCTCACCGTCGGCCGCGGCCAGCGCCTCGGCCTGTTCGCCGGCTCCGGGGTCGGCAAGAGCGTGTTGCTGGGCATGATGGCGCGCTACACCGCCGCCGATGTGATCGTCGTCGGGCTGATCGGCGAGCGCAGTCGCGAGGTGAAGGAATTTATCGAGCAGAACCTCGGCGGGGATGGCCTGCGCCGCTCGGTGGTGGTCGCCGCGCCCGCCGACGTGGGGCCCCTGATGCGACTGCAGGGCGCCGCCTATGCCACATCGATCGCCGAACATTTTCGTGAAGAGGGCAAGCATGTTCTGCTGATCATGGATTCGCTGACCCGCTATGCCATGGCGCAGCGCGAAATCGCCCTGGCGATCGGCGAGCCGCCGGTGACGCGCGGCTACCCGCCCAGCGTCTTCGCCCGGCTGCCGCAACTCGTCGAGCGCGCCGGCAACGGCCCGGTCGGCGGTGGCTCGATCACCGCGTTTTATACGGTGCTGGTCGAGGGCGACGACCAGCAGGACCCCATCGCCGACGCGGCGCGCGCCATCCTGGATGGCCACTTCGTGCTCAATCGCACCCTGGCCGATGCCGGTCACTACCCGGCCATCGACATCGAGCAGTCGATCTCGCGCGCGCTGACCAATCTCATCACGCCCGAACATCTGGCGCGGGTGCGCCGCTTCAAGCAGTTGTATTCGCGTTACCAGCGGGCGCGCGACCTCCTGGCCGTCGGCGCCTATGCGCCAGGTTCCGATCCCCTGCTGGATCGCGCCATCGCGCTGTATCCGCAACTCGAAACTTTTTTGCAGCAGGACATCGAAGAACGCGCCGACGTCGCGGAAGGCCTTGCCGCTCTCGATGCACTATTTCCCGAGGTGGGGTAATTCCCGCCCGTCTATACTTGGCGTATGACCAAACCGTTTCAGCTCCAGTCCCTGCTCGATCTTTCCAATTTGCGCCTCGACGAGGCCGCGCAGCAGTTGGGCAAGCTGATTGCCGGCGAGCAGGAGGCCGGTCAGCGGCTTGACTTGTTGCTGCAATATCGCGAGGAGTACCGGGCGCGTTTTTCCGTCGCGGCCAAGAACGGGATCGGGCCGGACGGCTGGCGCAATTACCAGCATTTCCTCGGTCGGCTCGACCAGGCCGTGGAGCAGGCGCGCGCGATGGTCGATAGCTCAAAACAGCACACGGCCACCGGGCAGAAGAACTGGCTTGACCAGCGCGGCCGCGTCAAGGCGTTCGACACCCTGGCAGAGCGCCACCAGGCGCGCGCGGCCTATGGCGAAGCGCGGCAAGAACAGAAGCGCTCCGACGAGCACTCGGCCCGGCGTTATGGGGTAGTCGCCGAGGAAGAGTAGCCATTGCCACTGGCACGCTCCTTGCGTCATGTCGGTGACAAGCTGCATTTACCGCAAGGATTCCTCTCATGTCCGCCACTATCAGCACTGCCCCTGGCCCTGCGGCCGCCACTCTGCCGATCATCCAGGCCACGCTAGCCGGGACGGGCGAGACGGGTGTCGGCACCCAGGCCTCCGCGGAGGCCGGACAAACTGGGCCATTCACCGCGCTTTTCCAGCAGTTGCTGGACAAACAGGTTGCCGCGGACGCCACGCTGAATCCAGGGGTGTTGCCTGCCGCAACCGCAACGGATACAGACCCCGTCGAGCTCACCGACGCGCTTCAAGCACTATTGCCATTTCTTGAGGCAATGGGTTTGACACAAGCCGCAAGCGATCCAGCCGTCGTTGCCGATGAAAATACCGTCGAGAAAAGTATCGCGGCATCTCCCCTGGCAGGACTTGCCGCTGCCCTGGTGCAACCCTCGGCAAACAATCCGGCAATATCTGCCGCAAGGGAGCCCGCGCGGAATCCCGGCAAGGGGCTGACCACCGGCTTGCCCAACCTGCCAGCGCAAGCCTCGGCTGCGGCGGAGGCCTTCGGCACTGGCGCCCGGGCATCCGCCTCTGCTGCCGGCGAATTTTCCGCCCAACTGGCGACCGCGCTCTCTGGCGCTGGAGAAAGAACCATCCTGCATCTTCCCGGCAACCCGGGCGGACAGCCGGGGCTGCATCCCGGCCAGGGCGCCGCCGCCGTGCCGGCACTGCCGGTCGCTCAGACCGTCGGCGCTCCGGGCTGGGGCCAGGAACTCGGCAACCGCATCACCTGGATGGCCAGCCGCATGGAAAGCCGCGCCGACCTGATCCTGACGCCGCCGCAAATGGGCCGCATCGAGGTCAGCCTGACGGTTTCGGGCGACCAGGCCAGCGCGATCTTCACTTCCGCCAATCCGGTGGTGCGCGAGGCGCTGGAAGCGGCGATGCCGCGCTTGCGCGAGATGTTGGCCGATGCCGGCATCCAGTTGGGACAGGCCCAGGTGGGCGCTGAAAACGCCCGGCAATCGGCGCAACAGGAGAAAAACGGCGATAATTTTGCCTCTGAACCCGGCGCCGCCACCGATGCCGGGCCATTGCAGACAATCGCCAACGCTTCCATGGCCGCCAACGGTCTCAAGGTGGGGCGCGGACTTGTCGATGTATTCGCCTGAACCTTTGAATCCAGATGGAGTGAACCATGGCTGATGCCAAGAAACCGGAAGCTGCCGCCGAGGGCGCCGAAGTTGTCCCCAAGAAAAAGAGCAAGTTGCTCCTGATCATCATCATCGGCGTGCTGGTGCTGGTGCTCGGCGGCGGGGGCCTGGCCTTCATGCTGATGAAAAAGAGCCCGGCGGATGACGAAGAAGGCGATGTGCCCGCCAAATCGGCCAAGGCCAAGAAGAAAGAAGCCGAAGCCGTGCCGATCTTTCTCAAGCTTGAGCCATTTGTCGTCAAGTTGCAGTCCGAACAGCAAGAATCCTATGTTCAGACTCTCCCCGAACTGAAACTGCATGACGCCGCGGCCGGCGACCGGATCAAGGTACTGATGCCCGAGATTCGCCACAAGGTGCTGATGATCCTGGCCGGGAAAAAACCTTCGGACCTCTCGACACCCGAGGGCTTACAACTGCTCGCCAACCAGATCCGCGTCTCGATCAATGCCACGCTCACGGGTGAAAGAGTGAATCCCGCGCTGGAAAAACAGGACAGCGCCGAGCCTGGCGCTCCGGTGCAGGCGGTGTTCTTTTCTTCGCTGATCGTGCAGTAATTCATCGAGATGTCACAAGATTTTCTCTCCCAGGAAGAGGTTGATGCCCTGCTCAAGGGCGTCACCGGGGAGGCCGACGAGGCGCCGGCGGAGGAGGAGGCTACCGGCGTCAGGAACTACGACCTCGGCCGGCAGGAGCGCATTGTGCGCGGCCGCATGCCGACGATGGAGCTCATCAACGAGCGCTTCGCCCGCTATCTGCGCATCGGCCTGTTCAACTACATGCACCGCGGCACCGAGATTTCGGTGGGGCCGGTGCGTGTGCAGAAATACAGCGACTTCATCCGCAATCTGGTGGTGCCGACCAACCTCAACCTGATCCAGATGAAGCCCTTGCGCGGCACGGGTCTCGTGGTGTTCGACCCGAACCTGGTGTTTCTGGTGGTCGACAACATGTTCGGCAGCGACGGGCGGTTTCATACCCGCGTCGAGGGGCGCGACTTCACGCCGACCGAGCAACGCATCATCCAGGGCATGCTCCAGGTAGTGTTCGAGGAGTATGAAAAAGCCTGGAAGCCGGTGTATGAAGCGAAATTCGAATACATCCGCTCGGAGATGAACACGCAGTTTGCCAACATCGCCACGCCATCCGAGGTCGTCATTGCATTCACCTTCACCCTCGAACTGTCCGGCAATTCGGCGGAAATGCACGTCTGCCTGCCCTATTCGATGATCGAGCCGATCCGCGACCTGCTCTACAGCACCATGCACAGCGAGCAGGCCGGCAGCGACAAGCGCTGGTCGGGAACGCTGCGGCGGCAACTGCTTGCCGCCGAGGTGGAACTCGTCGCACCGCTCGGCGGTGCAAAAATCACGCTGGGCGAGGTGGCGCATCTGCAGGTCGGCGATATCGTGCCGATCGACATTGAAGAACTCCTCAAAGTCCGTGTCGACGGGATCCCGCTGATGAACTGCCGCTATGGCGTCACCGGCGGGCAATACGCACTGAAAGTGGAACAATTTGTAGCACAGGAAGAAGCCGCAGAGGTCACGCCCTAACCGTCTGGCTGCAACTAAGCGAGGTTTTTGTCATGAACGACGAAGTAAAGCAGGAAGAGGTTCAAGTTACCGACGACGACTGGGCCGCCGCCATGGGCGAACAGGCGGTTGCCGAAGGTGCTGCCGCGGGAACAGCCGCGGCCGATGACGACTGGGCGGCGGCGATGGGCGAGCAAGCGGCCGCCGAGAAGTCGGCCGCGGCGGCCGCGCCCGCCAAGGTGTTCGAGCAACTGTCCGGCGGCGGGGCGGCGGCGGCGTCGAATCAGGGCTTCGATCTGATTCTCGACATTCCGGTCAGCCTGACGGTCGAACTCGGCCGCACCAAGATTTCGATCCGCAACCTGCTGCAACTGGCGCATGGTTCGGTCGTCGAACTCGACGGACTGGCCGGTGAACCGATGGACATCCTGATCAATGGCACCCTCATCGCCCAGGGCGAGGTGGTGGTGGTGAATGAGAAATTCGGCATCCGTTTGACCGACATCATTACGCCGCAGGAGCGCATGCGCAAACTGAACAAATAGGCCCGCCCCCCTTCGCCCCCCTCTCGGGGGGGTCTTGTTTGCTCGCTGCGCTCGCTTGTTACGGGGCGCTTCGATCAACCGTCGGTGCGGGTTGCGCCTGGCGGCGCGTGCCGTCTCGCCTTGGGGCGGCCCGGCGGCGAGACTGCGGGGGGGGTCTCCCTCTCCCCTTGCGGGAGAGGGCCGGGGAGAGGGGGAGCCACCAGAAAGCCCTGATCCCGCATCGCGGGATAAGGGCGGCCCGGCGCCGGGACTGCGTTGGTCTAGTAGGCCCGTTTTTCCCCTGTAATTCGGCCATCACCGTCACGGGCAAGGCATAAGCTTCGTGGCCATGTCGCCACGTCTTTTTTTTATTGCCATTTTGTTGAGCGCACCTGCCGTCCGGGCCGCAGAAGTCGGCGCTGGCGGGACGGCGTCCGATATCGGCTCCAGCGCGCTGCAGATGGTTTTTGGCCTGTTGCTCGTGCTCGGCCTGTTGCTCGGCACGCTGTGGCTGCTCAAACGCATCAGCCAGCCGCGCGGGTTCCAGGCCGGGCTGATGCGGGTCGTCGCCGGCATCTCGGTCGGCGCGCGCGAGCGGGTGGTGATTCTCGAACTCGGCAATAGCTGGCTGGTGCTCGGCGTCGCCCCGGGCCGCGTGACCACGCTCGCCGAAATCCCCCGTCAGGAAGTGCCCACTACCGCCACGCCACAGGCAGGACAAGATTTTCCGGCGTGGCTCAAGCAGGTCATTAAAAATCGTGGCCAAGCCTAGCCTGCGTCTAATTAAAAAGGGGCCAGGCTCGCATCATAAAAAGGGGCCAGGCTCGAATTACATGAATCTCGTAATTCGAACCTGGCCCCTTTTTAGGGCCTGGCCCCTTTTTATTCTTCTCGTGCCCGAAGCGGTGCTGGCCCAGGCCTTGCCCGCCATCACCAGCACCCCGGCAGCGGGCGGCGGCACGCAATGGTCGCTGTCGATCCAGACCCTGCTGTTGCTCACCGGGCTTACTTTCCTGCCGGCGATGCTGCTGATGATGACCAGTTTCACGCGCATCATCATCGTGTTTTCGCTGTTGCGCCATGCCCTGGGAACGCAGACTTCGCCGCCCAACCAGGTGCTGGTCGGGCTGGCGTTGTTCCTCACCTTTTTCATCATGGCGCCGGTGGGCGAGAAGATTTATGCCGACGCCTATCTGCCCCTGTCCGAAAACCGCATCACCTTCACCCAGGCGCTCGATCGCGGCGCCGTGCCGCTCAGGGCCTTCATGCTCAAGCAGACCCGGGACGCCGATCTCGCGCTGTTCACGAAGATTTCGCAATCGCCCGCGCCGGCCAATGTTGATGAGGTTCCGCTCCGCGTGCTGATTCCCGCCTTTGTCACCTCGGAACTAAAAACCGCATTCCAGATCGGCTTTATCATCTTCATCCCCTTCCTCATCATCGACATGGTGGTGGCTTCCGTGCTGATGTCGATGGGCATGATGATGATGTCGCCGGTGATGATCGCCCTGCCGTTCAAGATCATGCTGTTCGTGCTGGTCGATGGCTGGCAGTTGGTGATTGGTTCCCTGGTGACGACCTTCGGATAGCCCATATGACCCCCACCGCCGTCGTTGAAATCGGTCGTCAGGCCGTCGAAGTCCTCCTGCTGATCTCGGCGCCGCTGTTCATCGCCGCGCTGGCCACCGGCCTGATCATTTCGATATTCCAGGCGGCGACGCAGATCAACGAAGCCACGCTGTCCTTCGTCCCGAAGCTGATCACCGTGTTCCTCACGCTGGTGCTTGCCGGGCCGTGGATGATCACCGTGATGACCGATTTCATGCGGCGTCTTTACGGGTCGATACCCAGCATCATCGGCTAGCTGTGATCTCCTTCACCAGCGCGCAACTGGATGTCTGGCTGACATCGTTCATCTTTCCGCTGGCGCGCATTCTGGGTCTCCTGGCGGCTGCGCCGGTATTCAACAGCGTCGCCATGCCGAAACGCATCCGCCTGACGTTTGGCATCGTGATCACCCTGGCCCTGCTGCCGGTGTTGCCGCCCATGCCGGCCATTCCGGCCGGTTCGTGGGTTGGCCTGGCGATCCTCGCGCAGCAGATGTTCATCGGCGTGCTGCTCGGGCTCACGCTGCGCATCGCCTTCGCCGCCATCGATCTGGCCGGCGAACTGATCGGCTTGCAGATGGGCCTGTCCTTCGCCGTGTTTTACGACCCGCAGAACGCCGGCCAGACTCCCGTGCTTTCGGAATTTCTCGGCCTGATCGTCACGCTGGTGTTTCTGGCCCTGAACGGCCATCTGCTCACGCTCTCGGTGCTGGCCGAAAGCTTCAAGCTGCTGCCGGTATCCGCCGCGCCGTTCGGCGTTGGCAGCTTGGGAAGGGGTGGCATTGGCAGTTTTCTCGTCTGGTCATCCGTGCTGTTTTCCGCCGGGCTGCTGCTCGCCCTGCCCCTGATCACCGCGCTGTTGATCACCAACCTCGCAATGGGCGTGCTGGCGCGCGTCGCGCCGCAGCTCAACATCTTCGCCGTCGGCTTTCCGGTCACGCTGACGGCCGGCTTTGTGATCCTGATGTTTTCGATTCCCTACTTCGGCACGGCGATGGAAAACCTCTTCGATCAGGCCTTCCGCGCCATGGCGGCAGTGCTCAGATAAACCGCACCACGCCCTCGGCGGTGCGCTGCGAACCAAGCACCGAAGAGGCCATTCCTTCGGAATACTCGACCACCTCGTAATTTTTGAAGCCGCCGGCACGCATCATTTCCTTGGCGCGCCGATGGAAAATCACCCGCGCTTCACCCGCGCCGCCGGCATAAAAACGTTTCATGTTCAGGCGGAAATGCACATGATTTTCCGGGAAGCGCGCTTCCTGGATGTCCCAGTTGGGCGCCAGCGGATCGAGAATCAGATAGACGGCCCCGACATAGAGGCCCCAATACACCAAGCTCTCCAGCGGATAGGACACCGACGGGCCGACCGCCACCGCCACATCGGGAATCAGCGGGCCGCCGATGAGCTTGGTCGTCCCCTTGGCCACGGTTTCGCTGGTCTTGCCGCCAACCCCCGTGGCGCTCACCGCCGCCGGGTTGCTGGTGCAACCGGCCAAGAGGGCGGACAGGATGACGGCGAGTAACAGTCGGCGCTGGCGGGACGGCGTCATCACAAATAATTGAAGAGTGAGAGTTGCGATACGCGCATGAACGACTTCTGCGCGGCTTCGAGGTCGGTCTGCTTGCGCGTCAGATCGGAGATTGCCTTGGCATAGTCGAGGTCCTGCAGGTTGGAGAGCGTCTGCTGGTATTGCAGTTGCAGATCCTGATTCACGTCGGAAAGCGAATCCACCTCGTTCAGGCGCGAGCCGATGGCGGCGCGGACGCGCAGGATGTTGTCGTTGGCCTGATCGAGATTGGTGAGAGCGCTACCGATGTTGATACTGTAACGGGCCTGCTCCGCTGCTGTGGCGGTGCCGGTTTCCAGCGCGGCGATGAGATTCGCCAGGCTCGTGAATACGGACTGGCTGGAACTTGGACTGACGACGAAGCTGTCGCCGTCACTCGGTGCGCCCGTGACGACGACATGGGCGCCATAATCTGCGGGCGGCGCTGTCGTCTTCTCAAGCTTGATAGGCTGCCCCGACGTAAAAGGCGTCGCGCTGGTCAAGGCCGTAGCTCCATCATAAATCATGTAACTGGTGACACCGGCGGTTACGCTGAAACGCAGGGTATAGCTACCGCTCGCGGGCGCAACCCAGGCGGCGGGGTTGGTCACCGCGCCGCCATCGATGATGCCGGTGCCCAGATTCGGGCCGGGCGTTACATCATTAGTGCCGTAGGTTGTGGCAAAAGTGCCGTTGCCGTTCTTGATGCGATTGAACACATCGTTGCCGGAATCGCTGATCTCCAGAAAACGTGTCGGCGACACCTGGAGCCGACGCTGCCCGTCGTCGCCGGAATAGGTAACGCCGCCGGCGACGGTACCGGCAAACGGCGGGGTAGCGCCCATGTAGCCGGCAAAGATGAACTGGCCGGTGCCGTCGGTCGCATTGGCGATGCCCAGCAGTTCATCGAAACGGGCGCGCAGTTCGACGGCAATGCCGCGCCGGTCGCTGGCCGACAGCGCGCCATTGCCGGCCTGCACCGTCAGTTCCTTGAGGCGAGCCATGATGTTGTTGACGCCGCTCAGTTGCGCCTCTTCGAGGCCCAACGCCGACTTGGCGTTGTCGTGATTGACGGCATACTGGGCCGTGACGTCTTTCGCCTGGGTGACTTCAAGCGCGCGCGCCGCGCCCACCGGGTCGTCGGCCGGGGTGAGAATGCGGCGGCCGCTGGCGACCTGCTGTTGCAGGTGCAGCAGCGTCGCGGTCTGGGTGTTGATGGCATTCACCCCCGCGTTGAAGATCATGCCGGTGCTGACTCTGATCATGATTTTTCCTTAACGATTGAGCGCGAGGATTTCGTCAAACAGACGCCCCGCGATCTCGATCAGCTTGGCCGAAGCCTGATAAGCCTGCTGATAGCGCAACAGATTGGCCGCCTCCTCGTCGAGATTGACGCCCGACATTTTGTCGACCTCGTTCTGCGCCTGGTCGGCCAGGGTTTGCTGCGCCTTGCCCGTGACCTCGAC
>JAUSBB010000013.1 GCA_030652245.1 Rhodocyclaceae bacterium
CGGATGAAAAGAACTTCCGCCAACTTGGCCAAGCCAGCAACCGGGCGGTCAATATTTGAATTTGCTGATGGGAGAAGCCGCCGCTGCCGACTCGCAGTATTGCCTGCCAATGTTTTTTATTTTATGGGCTCACATATTAAAGCGAAATAGCCTTACACGCGACTTACGCTGTCTCCGGGCCCGGGCCCCTTCGCCTGGGGTAACATTGCTGCCCCGCACCACCCTTGCCGACCCGCCATGAATCGACTCATCAAACCTCTCGAGTATTCGATATTCTGGAGCCGCTGGCTGCAAGCCCCGCTCTATCTCGGCCTGATTGCCGCCCAGGGAGTCTACGTGTACCAGTTCATGCTCGAACTGGCGCATCTGGTGGCCAAGGCCGGAACGCTGACCGAGTCGGAAGTCATGCTCATCGTGCTGGGGCTGATCGATGTGGTGATGATCGCCAACCTGCTGATCATGGTCATCATCGGCGGCTACGAAACCTTCGTTTCGCGGCTCGATCTGGAGGGGCACCCGGACCAGCCGGAATGGCTGTCCCACGTCAATGCCGGCGTGCTCAAGGTCAAGCTGGCGGTCGCCCTGATCAGCATCTCCTCCATCCATCTGCTGCGCACCTTCATCAACGCGGGGCAACTGGAAGACCGGGTGGTGATCGTCCAGGTCGTGATTCATGTCGCCTTCCTCATCTCGGCGCTGTCCATCGCCTGGACCGACAAGATCATGGTGCAGACGCTGGCCCTCAGCAGTCACGCCAAACGCTGACCGGGAGTGCCGCCATGTCCGCACCCGCATCCACGCCAATCCGCCAGGACGATTTCATCCAGTCGATTTTCGACGCCTTCCAGTTCATCAGCTATTACCACCCGCTCGATTACATCCAGGCGCTCGGCCGGGCCTACGAGCGCGAGGAAAGCCCCGCCGCGAAGGATGCCATCGCCCAAATTCTTACCAACAGCCGCATGTGCGCCGAAGGCAAACGGCCGATCTGCCAGGACACCGGCATCGCCGTGGTGTTCCTCAAGATCGGCATGCACGCCCGCTGGGACGCCACGCTGAGCATTCAGGCCATGGTCGATGAAGGCGTGCGCCGCGCCTATTCGCACCCGGACAACAAGCTGCGCGCCTCGGTGCTGCTCGACCCGGCCGGCCGCCGCATCAACAGCAAGGACAACACCCCCGCCGTCATCCACGTTGAAATGGTCGCGGGCGACCAGGTCGAGGTGATCTGCGCGGCGAAGGGCGGCGGCTC
Source organism: Rhodocyclaceae bacterium (assembly GCA_030652245.1). GTDB lineage: Bacteria > Pseudomonadota > Gammaproteobacteria > Burkholderiales > Rhodocyclaceae > Sulfuricystis. The sequence goes on from JAUSBB010000013.1 coordinate 1,253, forward strand.
GGAAAACAAGGCGAAGCTGGCCATGCTGAATCCCTCGGATTCCATCGTCGACTGGGTAGTAAAGACGGTGCCGACGATGGGCGCCGGCTGGTGCCCGCCGGGCATTCTCGGCATCGGCATCGGCGGCACGCCGGAAAAGGCCATGCTGCTGGCGAAAGAATCCTTGATGGCGCCCGTCGATATTGATGAGCTGAAGGCGCGCGGGCCGCAAAACCGCATCGAGGAACTGCGCCTCGAACTCCACGAAAAAGTTAATGCTCTCGGCATCGGCGCGCAGGGCCTCGGCGGCCTCACCACCGTGCTCGACGTCAAGATCATGGATTACCCGACCCACGCCGCCAGCCTGCCGGTAGCGCTGATTCCCAACTGCGCGGCAACCCGGCACATTCATTTCCATCTCGACGGCTCGGGCCCGGCGCGCTTTGCACCGCCGCGCCTCGATCAATGGCCCCAAGTCGCCTGGGCGCCGAACATCGAATCTTCGACGCGCGTCAATCTCGACACGCTCACGCCGGCCGAAGTCGCGGCATGGAAGCCCGGCCAGACGCTGCTGCTCAACGGCAAGCTGCTCACGGGACGCGACGCCGCGCACAAGCGCATTCAGACCTTGCTGGCGCAGGGCGAAAAGCTGCCGGTCGATTTCACGAATCGCGTCATCTACTACGTCGGCCCGGTCGATCCGGTGCGGGACGAGGCCGTCGGTCCCGCCGGCCCGACCACCGCCACGCGCATGGACAAGTTCACCGAAATGATGCTGGGGGAGACCGGACTGCTGGCCATGGTCGGCAAGGCAGAGCGCGGCCCGGTCGCCATCGAGTCGATCAAAAAACACCGCTCGGCCTATCTGATGGCCGTCGGCGGCGCCGCCTACCTGGTCTCCAAGGCGATCAAGTCGGCCCGGGTGGTCGCCTTCGCCGATCTGGGCATGGAAGCGATCCACGAATTCGAGGTCGCCGACATGCCGGTGACCGTCGCCGTCGATTCATCCGGCACTTCGGTGCATCAGACCGGGCCGACAGAATGGCAGGCGCGGATCGGCAAGATTCCTGTCGTGGTCGCCAAATAAACGCCGTCCCGCCAGCGCCGACTTTTCCACAGTGATAGGCGTCTTTGATTCCGGCCTCGGCGGCCTCTCGGTGCTGGCGGCCATCGCCCGCGCCCTGCCGCGCGCCGATCTGCTGTATCTGGCCGATACGGCCCATGTGCCCTATGGCGACAAACCCGAGGGATTCATCACCGGCCGGGTGCTGGCCATCGGCAAACATCTGGCCGATCAGGGCTGCGACCTGATTGTCGTCGCCTGCAACACCGCCACCACGACGGCGATTCAGGCGCTGCGCGACAACCTGCCTGGCGTGCCGGTGGTGGGCGTCGAGCCGGGCGTCAAGCCGGCGGCGCAAGCCTCGCGCTCGCACCACATCGCCGTGCTGGTGACGACCGCCACGGCAAAGAGCCAGCGGCTGGCCCAACTGATCAAACAACATGCCAATGGCACGCAGGTCGCCGTCGTGCCCTGCCCCGGCTGGGCGACCCATGTCGAAACCCTGCAGGCGGACACACCGGCATTACGCGCCGCCGTCGCGGCCAAGATCGAACCGCTCGTTGCCGCCGGCGTCGACCAGATCGTCCTCGGCTGCACGCACTACGCCTTCCTGACTCCGCTCATCGCGCCGTTGCTGAACGAACAGGTTGAACTGGTGGATGTCGCCGCAGCCGTCGCCCGTCAGGTGGTTCGGCTCAGCGGGGAACAAACCGGCGGCCAGGCGCGACTGATCCTGCAGGCCACCGCCTATCCCGAGCGCTTGCGCGCCGCGCTGCCCGCGCTCGGTTTGCAGGCCTTGGCCGAGCGCAGCGGCCCGGCGCACCAGGTTACTCTGTAGCCACCCGGCGCGCGCCGTGCCGCGCGAGATAGACGACCGCCGCGAGAATCAACGCGCCCCCCGCGAGTTGCGCGCCGCCGATCACCTCGCCCAGCACGAGCGCGGCCAGGCCGAGCGTAATCAGCGGTTCGAGCGTGGACAGCGTCGAGGCGTCGGTGGCGCCCAGTTTTTCCATGCCCTTGAGGAAACCCAGAATCGCCAGCAGCGTCGAGAACACCGCAATCGCCGTCACGGCCAGCCAGCCGGAAGAGCTCGCCGGCAGCGCAAGCTCGGTCTGGAAAGCGATCCCGCCATACACGGTGGCGGCGGCCAGCATCACCACCGTGGCGGCCGGCAAGGGCGGCACGCGCCGCATCACGCCCTCGCCCGCCAGGATGTAAATGGAATAAACCAGGGCGCCGCCGATCCCCAGCACAATCCCCAGCGGCGCGCTATTCAGGTCGCCCCCCACCGTCAGGGCCGTGCCCGCCAGGGCAACGGCCACCGCCCAGCCGCGCCCCGCGCCGATGCGGCGGCGATAGAGCAGCGCCGACAGCAGCGTGACCATCGCCGGGTAGAGATAGAGCAACAAGGCGACCATGCCCGCGCTGGCATGCTGGAGCGCGGCAAAATAACAGTAGGCCTGCGTCACGTAGCCCACGCCGCCCATCGCCAGCAACCAGAGCAGATCGCGCCCGCGCGGCCACCGCATGCCCTGCGCCATGCCCCAGGCCGCCAGCAACAGACCGGCGATGGTGAAGCGCAGGAACAGCATGGTGGATAGCGAAACGCCATCCTGATAGGCCAGCTTGGCAAAAATCGCCATCGCGCCGAAGCCGGCGGCGGACAGCGCGATCCATAGCGTTCCCTGGCAGCGATCAGTGCAGATGACCGCCCTCGCCGTGGACGTGGCCATGCTCGATTTCCTCGGTGGTGGCGGCGCGCACCGCGCTGACGGTGCAGGAAAACACCAGCGCCATGCCGGCCAGCGGATGATTGCCATCGACCACCACCTTGCCTTCGGCAATGTCGGTGATGGTGTAGAGCGTGCCGTCCTCGTCTTCGTTGCTGGAGGCGCGCTCGAATTGCATGCCGACCTCGATGTCCTCCGGGAACAGGTCGCGCGGCTCGATCATCACCAGTTCGGCGTCATATTCGCCAAAGGCCTCCTCGGGCTGCAGGCGGATGTCCTTCTGAAAACCAGCCACCTGGCCGAGGAGTTCCTCTTCGATTTTTTCGAAGATGCCGCCATAACCGCCATGCAGATAGGTCAGCGGGTGCTCGCCCGCGTCGACGAGATTGCCCTCGCTATCCGCGACGCTGTAGGCCAGGGTGACAATGGTGTGTTTATCGATTTGCATAAAAAACTCCTACTGGGAATGACTGTCGTGCTTGTTTCCAAGCTGCTTGACGAGTTGAAAAATTTCGGCGGCGTGGCCCTTGGGCTTCACGTCGGAAACGATGTGGCGAATGATGCCCTGCTTGTCGATGACGAAGGTGGAGCGCATCAGGGTCAATCGTTTGTGCCCCTCGTGCTCGCGATAATGCATCACCCCGAACTGGTGGCAGACCGCACCTTCCGTGTCGGACAGCAGGCGGATCGACAAGCCATGCTTGTCGCGAAAATCGGCATGCACCAGGCAGTCGTCGCGCGAGATGCCGATCACGGCGCAACCGTGGCGGTTGAACTCGCTCTCGTGGTCGGAAAAATCGATGGCCTCGAGCGTGCAGTAGGGCGTGCCGTCCTTCGGATAGAAGAACAGCACGACGTGCTGCTTGCCCAGCAGGGACGCGGAATCGAACATCTCCATGTCGGCATCGGGCAAGGTAAATCGCGGCGCGGGTTGTCCGGCGTGAAGCATCGGGGGCTTTCGGAAAAAGATGGCGGATTCTAACCGACTGACCGGCCGCCGCAACGCCGCGAAAGTTACAGTAGATCGCCTTGCCGATGGGTCGCCGATTCGCGCGGGGCGTAAATGCGATAGGCGTTGCGGCCGCCCGTCTTGGCGGCATACATGGCGCTGTCGGCATTGTTCATCAGTTGCTCGCTGTCCTGGCCATGTTGCGGGTAAAGCGCGATGCCGATACAGCCGGAAATATTCGCCGTGCCGGCATCCAGCGGATACGGCTCGGCGAGCAGTTCCACGGCGCGGCGGGCGACCTGCTCCGCCTCGTCCTCGCTCGCCATGTCGGACAGGATGAGGGCGAATTCATCGCCGCCGAGTCGCGCCACCGTATCCGCTTCGCGCACGCAACTGGCCAGCCGCCGCGCCGCCTCGACCAGCAACTGATCGCCCGCCGCGTGGCCCAGCGTGTCATTCACCTCCTGGAAGCGGTCGAGATCGACCAGCAACAAGGCGAAGATGCGGCGGTAACGCTTGGCCTGGTTGAAGGTGGACTGCAGGCGGTCGTAGAACAGGCTGCGGTTCGGCAGATCGGTCAGCGCGTCGTGATGCGCGCGGTGGCGCAGCAGGTCTTCGTCCGCCTTGCGGCGCGTGATGTCATGGAAAATGGCCAGATACTGGCCGGCCCCCGGCCCGGAACCGCGCCGGTCGCCGATCGTCGAGACCGACAGCCACTCGACCATGACGTCGCCATTCTTGTGGCGGTTCCAGATTTCGCCTTCCCAATGGCCGCACTCGCGCAGCGCCGTCCACATTTCGGCAAAAAACTCCGCGCCGTGGCGGCCGGACTTCAGCAGGGCCGGGTCCTTGCCGATCACTTCGCTGGCTGCATAGCCGGTGATGGCGGTAAAGGCCGGATTGACGCGCACGATGCGGTTATCGGCATCGGTGACCATGATCGCCTCGGCGGCGCTCTCGAACACCGCGCCGGCAACGCGCAACTCATCCTCGCGCTGGCGCCGTTCCAGCACCTCGCGGTGGAGGCCGGCATTGCTTTCCTTGAGTTCGCGCGTGCGCTCGGCGATGATGCCCTCCTGCAGGCTCGCCAGCCGTTGCAGGCTGAGGTAATGGCGGCGCGCCCGGTTCACCATCAGATGCAGCAGCGCGCTGGTGACGATGAAGCTGGCCAGCACGATGAGCAGGAGGCTCTTGCGACTGTGGTCGCGGATCGCCAGGATTTCTTCGAGCGGATGGGTCGCAGTCGTCGCAACGCCGCCGCAAGCAGCGCCAAGCTGTTGGCACAACCTCATTATGGCATCGGTATTTTCGTCAATCCGCTGCCACTCGTAAGACCCCAGCGCCAGAAAGAACAGCGCCGCCACCAGATACAACACCATCAAGACGCCGCGGTAGTAGCCCAACAAACGCACCCACCCGTCAGCGAAAGACCCGATCACTTCTCTACCCCTGGTGGAAGTCGGTTTCATGCGTCCATCCTAGTCTGGCCAAAAAAGGAATGTTTGCGCTAGATCAAACTCCGCGCAGGCCGTCCACCACCCGTCCCGTCAGTGCCTGGCGCGTCGAAATGAGACCGGCCAGCGCCACCCCCGCCAGCCCGGCCAGCAGCCCGACCAGCACCAGGCTGGGCGTCGGCAGGTAATCGAGCTGGAATACCCAGCGCGCCAGCGCCGTGCCGATGGCCGTGGCGGCCAGGCCGGCGAGCAGGCCGGCCAGCGCGCCCAGCGTGGCAAATTCGGCGAACAGCGCCTGGCGCAACTGGCGCCGCCGTCCGCCGAGCGCGCGCAATACCGCCAGTTCGTGGCTGCGCTCGCCGGCACTG
>JAUSBB010000048.1 GCA_030652245.1 Rhodocyclaceae bacterium
GCGGATAACCCGTTGCCTGGGCTTCCTTGAGCGAGGTGGAGTTCATCACGCCCCAGCCCCACAACAACACGTAGTCGGGCTTGTTCTGGCGGATCTGCAGCCAGGTCGACTTCTGTTCGACGCCCGGATGGGCGACCGGCAGCAGCGACAGATCGAAGCCGTGCATCCTGGCGCGTTCCTGCAACAGCGGGATCGGCTCCTTGCCATAGGGGCTGTCGTGATAGACCAGCGTGATCTTCTTGCCCTTCAGCTTGTCGAAGCCGCCTTCCTTCTTGGCGATGTGCTGAATCAGGACATCCGCGCCCACCCAGTAGGTACCCAGGAGCGGGAAGTTCCAGGTGAACACGGCGCCATTCGCGGATTCGCTGCGGCCGTAGCCGGCGGTGATCAGCGGAATCTTGTCCACCGGCGCCTTTTCGGTCAGCGCGAAGGTCGCGCCCGTGGAGAGCGACTGGAATACCGAGGCGCCGCCGCCCTTGTTTTTCAGCCGTTCGTAGCACTCGACACTGCGGTCGGTCGCGTAACCGGTTTCGCATTCCTCGAAGGTGGCCGTGACGCCATTGATGCCGCCCTTGGCGTTGACCAGCTTGATGTAGTCGACAAAGCCGTTGGCCCAGGGCGCGCCGTTGGGCGCATAGGCGCCGGTGCGATAGACCAGCACCGGGAAGAACTGCTCCTGGGCCTGCTTGCCCTTGGCCTGGGCATGGACAGGCGCTGTCAGGGTGAATGACAATCCCATTGCCGCCAGCGAAACGGCCAGTGCATATTTGCGTAGTTTCATTGATCTCTCTCCTCTTTTAATGATGGTTATGGTGCTGCCGTGAAACAAACTTTAGTGGGGGAACGGCCACAGTCTGAGCTTCTCCTTGGCCGTCGACCACAGGCGGGCGATGCCGTGCGGTTCGACGATCAGGAAGAACACGATGAGCGCGCCAAAGATCATGATTTCGGCATGCGAGACGCCGGCCGTGGAAATGGCCACCCCGACCAGGCCGCCCAGCCAGGGCAACAACTGGTTGAGAAAGATCGGCAGGACGACGATGAAGGCCGCGCCGAAGAAGCTGCCCATGATCGAGCCCAGACCACCGATGATGACCATGAACAACAGTTGGAACGAGCGGTCGAGCGAGAAGGCGGCCGGCTCCCATGAACCGAGATGCACGAAGCCCCACAGCCCGCCCGCCACGCCGAGGAAGAAGGAGCTGATGGCGAAGGCCGACAGCTTGGCGTACATCGGCCGGATGCCGATCACTTCGGCGGCGACATCCATGTCGCGAATCGCCATCCATTGCCGGCCGATGGCGCCGCGCGTCATGTTCTTCGCCAGCAGGGCGAACACCACCAGGACAGCCAAGCAGAACAGATATTTCTCCGTCGGCGATTCGATGGTCAGGCCAAAGGCGGAAAGGTTCGACACCGACACCGAGCCGGATGACGAGTCGTTGGTGAACCACTTGATGCGCAGGAAGGCCCAGTCCCAGAAGAACTGCGCCGCCAGCGTGGCGACCGCCAGATACAGGCCGCGCACCCGTAGGCTGGGCACGCCGAAAACCACTCCCACTGCGGCGGAGGTGAACCCTCCCAACAGCAGCGCGCCGACCAGCGGCATGCCGTCGATCCGGACAAGGAAATTGTAGGCCGCATAGGCGCCCACTGCCATGAAGGCGCCAGCGCCCAGGGTGATCTGTCCGCAGTAACCGACCAGCAGATTGACGCCCAGCGCGGCCAGCGACAGGATCAGGAAAGGGATCAGGATGGCGCGGAACAGGTATTCGTCGGCAAACAACGGCACGGCGACGAAGGCGAAGGCCAGGATGCCCAGAATCGCCCAGCGATCCTGGAGAATCGGGAAGATCTGCTGATCCGCCGCGTAAGAGGTCTTGAACTGACCGTTTTCTCTGTAGAACATGGCTTATACCCGGTCAATGATCTTTTCGCCGAACAGCCCTTGCGGCCGGAACAGCAGGAACACCAGCGCCAGCATGTAGGCGAACCAGATTTCAATGCCGCCGCCCACCAGCGGCCCGAGATAGACCTCGGAGACCTTCTCGCCGACGCCGATGATGAGGCCGCCGATGATGGCGCCCGGCACCGAGGTGAGGCCGCCCAGGATCACCACCGGCAGGGCGCGCAACGCCACGGTCACCAGCGAGAACTGCACGCCCAGCTTGGAACCCCAGATGATGCCGGCGACCAGCGCGACGATGCCGGCCACGCACCAGACGATCACCCAGATGCGGTTCAGCGGAATGCCGATGGACTGCGCGGCCTGGTGATCGTCGGCCACGGCCCGGAGCGCGCGCCCGGTGGCGGTCTTCTGGAAGAACAGCGCCAGCGCGGCGACCAGCAGGGCGGCGACCAGCGCGGCGATGAAGTCCTCCTTGTTGATCAGCAGGCCGCCCGCGAAGACGTTCTCCAGCACCATCACCGGCTCCTTCGGCATGCCGACGTCGATCTTGTAGATGTCGCTGCCGAACACGGTCTGGCCGAGGCCATCGATGAAATAGGCGATGCCCAGCGTGGCCATCAGCAGCGTGGCGCCTTCCTGGTTGACCAGGTGGCGCAGCACCAGCCGCTCGATCAGCCAGGCCACCACAAACATGATCAGCGCGGCGATGATGAAGGCGAGAATGTTCGCCAGCACCGGATTGGCCACGCCGAGCCAGCCGGGAATCCACTCCGAAAACCGCGCCATCGCCAGCGCCGCGAACAGCACCATCGCGCCCTGGGCGAAGTTGAAGACGCCGGACGCCTTGAAGATCAGCACAAAGCCCAGCGCCACCAGCGAATACAACATGCCGGTCATCAGTCCGCCGATCAATACTTCTAGAAAGAATGCCATGATGTCCTCGCAGGGCCGCCCCAAGAGGGCCTCAGCCCCCCCGGGGGGGGCAGCGAACGACTGTGTGCGCGGGGGGCCATGTGCTCAGTGTCCCGCG
>JAUSBB010000067.1 GCA_030652245.1 Rhodocyclaceae bacterium
ACCACCATGAGGAAGCCGTCGCGCACCTTGAGCTCGTGTGTTTCCTGGCGCGCCGCCCACCCCCGGACGAATCCGGCGCCAAAGCTCAGCAGAAAGGCTTCATCGTAGGCCGCGGTGGCGCCATCCCGCCAATACCAGGACAGCAAGAGCGGCGCCAGCAGGGTGAGGGCGAAACCCATCAGCAAGACGCCGAAGACGCGCAGCAGGGGATAAAACCGTTGCAACGCGCTGCCCATTATTTGCGCCAGAAAGCGGGCGTCAGCACAACCAGCAGAGTGAAAATTTCCAGTCGGCCGAGCAGCATGGCGAAGGTGCAGATCCAGGTCTGGAAGTCGGTGAGGATCGCGAACGTCGTTGACGGACCGACGAGGTTGAGGCCCGGGCCGGTGTTGTTCAGCGTGGCGACGACCGCGGAAAACGCCGTGACGATGTCCAGGCCGGTGGCCGCCATCAATAGCGTCAAGCTCACTATGCTGACCATGTAGATGAAGCCGAAGGCCATCACGCCCGAGAGCACATGTTGCGGCACCACGCTGCCACGGATGCGCACCGGCCGGACGACGCTGGGATGCATGGCGCAGATGAGTTCGCGATAGACCTGCTTGTAGAGAATCATCGCGCGGATCATCTTGATGCCGCCGCCGGTCGAGCCGGAACAGGCGATGAAGCTGCCCAGGAACAGCATCCATATCTGGGCGAAGAACGGCCACTGGCCGTAATCGGCGGTTGCCAGGCCAAGCGAGGTCGCCAGCGAGATCGAATGAAAGGCGACATAGCGCAGCGCCGTGCCGAAATCCTCGAAGACGCCCAACGCCAGCAGATAGAGAGTCAGCGCCAGAATGGATAAGCTCAACACGCCGAGAAAATACGGGGCTTCCGGGTCGCGCAGGTAGGGTTTGAGCGAGCGTCCGTTGAGCGCCAGAAAGTGCGTGGCGTAGTTGAGGCCGGAGAGCAGCGCAAAAAATATCACGGCCATTTCGATCTGGAGGCTGGCGAAATGGCCGAGGCTGGCGTCCTTGGTGGAGAAGCCGCCCAGCCCCAGCGTGGAAAAGGCGTGCATCAGCGCGTCCCAGGGTTCCATGCCGAGCAGCCACAGGGTCACGCCGCAGGCGACGGTGAGGATGAGATAGACGCGCCACAGACCCTTGGCGGTTTCGGCGATGCGCGGCGTCAGGCTGGTCTCCTTCATCGGCCCCGGCGTTTCGGCCTTGAACATCTGCCGGCCGCCGATGCCCAGCAGCGGCAGGATCGCCACCGCCAGCACAACGACGCCCATGCCGCCGATCCAGTGCATGAAGGTGCGCCAGAAATTGAGCGACAGGGGGAGCTGGTCCAGGCCGGAAAGCACCGTGGAGCCGGTGGCGGTGAGCCCCGAGGTCGCCTCGAAATAGGCATCCGTGAAGGAGATCTCCAGATGCAGGTACAAGGGCAGGCAGGCGAAAAATGGCAGCACCGTCCACACCAGCACGACGAGCAAAAAGCCGTCGCGCACCTTCATTTCGCGGTTTTCTCGGTACAGCCCGAGAAACAGCGCCAGTCCGCACAGCAGGGCGGCGATGACGGCCGTATCGAAGGCGCCGTGCGCGCCATCGTCGACAAACCAGGACAGGCCCATGGGAACCGCCAGGCAAAACGAGAAACCGATCAGCAGCGCCCCAAAGACACGGAGCAACGGATAAAACCGGTGCATGGCCGTTACTTACAGGAAGTGAAAGCCGACCTGGAACAACTTTTCGACCTGGGTGACCTCACGCTTGCGCGTGCAGAAAACGATGACGTGGTCGTCGCTCTCGATCACCGTGTCGTGATGGGGGATGATGACGCGGTCGAGGTATTCCTTGGATGGCAGCCCGTCTTTGTAGACAACCTCGGGGTCATGGCTGCGCCTGACGATGGCGCCGATGTGCGCCCCCTTGATGAGCGGCAGCTCGTCGATGCGCCGGCCGACGACCTTGGAGGTCTGCTTGTCGCCGTGGGCGATCAGTTCGAGCGCCTCGGCCGCGCCGCGCCGCAGGCTGTGCACGCGGGCGACGTCGCCGCGCCGCACATGGGTGAGCAGGGCGCCGATCGACACCTGCGCCGGGCTCAAACCGATGTCGATCGGGCCGCCCTGCACCATGTCGGCGTAGGCGCGGCGGTTGATGAGGGCCAGCACGCGCTTGCAGCCCAGCCGCTTGGCCAGCGAGGCGGCCATGATGTTGTCTTCGTCGTCGTTGGTTAATGCGAGGAACATATCCGTTTCATCGATATTTTCCTGCGCGAGCAGATTTTCGTCGGTGGCTTCGCCGGCGAGCACCAGCGTATCGCCGAGGCTGCCGGCAATGATTTCGGCGCGCTGCCGGTCGACCTCGATCAGTTTGACCTGGTAATTTTTCTCCAGCATCGCCGCGACCCGCAGGCCGATATTGCCGCCGCCGGCGATCATCACCCGCTTGACGGGTTCCAGCGAGCGGCGCAGCTCTTTGAGGACATGGCGGATATTCGCGCTGTCGGCGACCACAAAGACCTCGTCGCCGGGTTCCACGATGGTGTCCCCGTCGGGCTCAATCGGCTGGTGCTCGCGGAAGATGGCGGCAATGCGGGCATCGACGCCGGTCGGCAGGTGGTCACGCATGGCGCGGATGGGTTTGCCGACCAACAGGCCGCCCGGATAGGCGCGCACGCCAATGAGTGTTACAGCCCCAGCGGCGAATTCGAGCACCTGCAGCGCCTCGGGGAATTCGACCAGCTTGCCGATGTAATCGGTGATGTCCTGCTCGGGGCAGATGGCGTAATCGACGGCGAAATTTTCATCGGACAGCAATTCGGGATCGAAGAGATCGTGGGAGCGCAAGCGGGCGATGCGGGTCGGCACATGAAACATGGTGCGGCCGATCTTGCAGGCGACCAGGTTGGTCTGGTCGGACTGTGTCACCGCCACCAGCATGTCGGTGTCCTCGATGCCGGCCTCGCGCAGCACGGCGGGGTAGGCGGCATTGCCCGCCACGGTGCGCACGTCGAGCCGGTCGGCCAGCTCGGCGAGCGCCGCGCGGTTCTGGTCGACGACGGTGATGTCGTTGGCCTCGGAAGACAGCGCCTCGGCCACCGATGCGCCGACCTGACCGGCGCCCAGGATGACGATTCTCATGGTTTCTCCGCCGGGCCGCCCCAAGGAGAAACGGCCAGGACATGGAGCGGGCGCAGCCCGCGAACAACCGTCACCCCCTTCCTCGGGAAGGGGGTCGGGGGGATGGGGGTCATGGTTTCTCCAACGGCGTATTGCGCAGACCCAGATCCTTGAGCTTGCGATACAGGTGGGTGCGCTCCAGCCCGGTTTTATCGGCCAGCCGCGTCATGCTGCCGCCCTCCAGCCGGAGGTGATATTCAAAGTAAAGGCGCTCGAACATTTCGCGCGCCTCGCGGAGCGGCAGCGCCAGCATTTCGGGCAGCATGCCGAGCGGCACTTCGGGCAGCCCCGCCGCGCCGGGCGTCAGCAGATGCTGCACCTCGTCGGCGCCAATTTCTTCTTCGAGGGCCGCGAGCGCCAGCGACTTGACCGTGCTTTTCAACTGGGCATAGCCTTCCGGCCAGGGATAGAGGCGCAGGGCGTTCTGGGCCGCGACCGACAGGCGCCGGTGCGGCGCGTCGCCCGCCTCGACCAGCTGGACGAGGATATGGGCGGCCAGGTCGGGCACGTCGTCCTTCAACTCGGTTAGCGCGGGCAGGCCGATACTGACGTCGAACAGCGCTTTCAGCAACTCGCCTTCCCAGCCGTGCGCGGCCAGCTCCCCGGCGTCATGCACGGTGGCCGCCACCAGCCGCAGGTTGTGCCGTTCCAGGCGTTCCAGGGCAAAGGCGAGGTTTTTCTGTTGCAGGCGCGTGAGCAGCGCCAGTTCGCCGCAATAGAGCACGCCGCCGCCGGACTGCGCCAGGAGGTCGAGCGTCAGCGGTTGCGAATCGTGACCCAGGTCGATCCAGGCCTTGCCCGGCGCTTGCAGGGTGCGCGCCGCCAGTTCGGTGATCGAGCCGGCGGGCGCCCGGAGCAGCACCGAACGGCTTTTGGCGGCCACCTGTTCGAGGCGGCGGCGCAAATCCTTGAGCAGGGCGGAGCGCGGGAAGGCCGCCAGGGACAGCACGCTGCTCGGCCGCGGCGCGCGGTCGAGCGCCTGCTTGACGCTGGCCAGCAGCTTCTGCATGCCGATGGGTTTTTCGAGAAAGCCGACGGCGCCGATGCGGGTGGCTTCCACCGCGGTGTCGATGGTGGCGTGGCCCGACATCATCACCACCGGCATGGTGAGCTGCCCGGCCGCCGCCCATTCCTTGAGCAGGGTGACGCCGTCGGTGTCGGGCATCCAGATGTCGAGCAGCACCAGATCGGGCCGCGCGGCGTCGCGCCGGACGCGCGCGGTGGCGGCGTTTTCCGCCGTGACGACATCGTGTCCTTCGTCGGTAAGAATCTCCGAGAGGAGTTCGCGGATGCCGACTTCGTCGTCGATGACAAGAATTTGTGACATGGATTGTGATTATGCCGCCGTGCCGCCCGGCTGGGAGAGTTGATGAAAAGGTAATTGCACGCTTACTTCGGCGCCGCCGCCTTGCGCCTCGGGCCGGTTGGCCAGCGTGATCGTGCCGCCGTGGTCGCCGACGATCTTCTGCACGATCGCCAGTCCGAGGCCGGTGCCCTTGGGCTTGGTGGTGACATAGGGCTCGAAGGCATGCCTGAGGATTTCCGGCGGGAAGCCGGGGCCATTGTCGGTAACCGACAAGGCCGCCATGCGGCAATCCCGATGTGTTTTCACGTTGACTGTCGCCGTCTCGCCAGCGCCGACTTTCTCGTGGGCAGCCTCGCCGGCATTCTTGATCAGGTTGTGCAGCACCTGGCGAATCTGGTCGGCGTCGGCCAGCACGGGCGGCAGGGCGGGATCGAGTTCGGTCGTGATCGCGATCGGCCCGCCGGCGTAGAGATCGAGCACCTCGGCGACCAGCGCGTTGAGGTCGAGCGGCCGGGCGACGGGCGGCGGCAGGCGCGCGTAGTCGCGGAAGTCGTTGACCATGTTCTTCATCGCCTCGACCTGGTCGACGATGGTGCGCGTGGCCCGGCCCAGCATCGCCGCGTCGTCGCCGTCGAGTTTATGGGCCAGCTTCATCTGCAGGCGTTCCGCCGAGAGCTGGATCGGCGTCAGCGGGTTCTTGATCTCGTGCGCCAGGCGGCGCGCCACCTCGCCCCAGACGGCGGCGCGCTGCGCGGCTTCGCGCTCGATGCGCGCCTGTTCGAGCTGCACGGTCATTTCGTTGAAGGAGCGCGTCAGCACGCCCAGTTCGTCGTCGGTTTCCAGCACCGCGCGCGGCGTCAGGTCGCCGGCCGCGACGGCCCGCGTGCCCTCGGCCAGCATCAGCAGCGGCTTGGCCAGCCGCGCGGCCAGGAAGAAGGCCAGGGCGATGGCGGCAAACAGCGCGAGCAGCAGGGAGAAAGTCAGGGTCAGTGTGTAAAGACGCTTCAGGCCGGCGCGTCCCAACTGCAATTCCTGATAGTCGCGTTGCGCGGCCTCCACCAGCGCGGCGCTTTGCGTGATGCCGTCCGGCACGGCCTGTTCGAGTTGCAGGATCAGCGGATCGCTGCCCATGCGGTAACTGGCCACGGGGACCAGCACGCGCACCACCAGTCCGCTGGCGCCATCGCCCGCCACGCCTTCCAGACGCGCGACGCCCGAGCCGCTGCGGGCCTGGCGCAGTTGGGCCGTCGTGGGCAAGGCGGGCAGCAGCATCCCGTGGACGCCGCCGCCGCTATTCGCCACCAGTTGTCCGCTGGTGGTCAGCAAGGTCGCCCCTTGAACGCCCGCCTGTTCGCGCAGCCGGTTGAGCGTCACTGGGCTGACAAGCGGGCCAACCGTCGCCGGGTTAACTGTCGTTGAATCGGCGAGATCGTAGGCCATGGCGCGGCCCTTGGCCAACAGGTCGTCCTGCATCGCCTCGAGCACGCCGCGACCGAGTTCCAGCCCGCCATCGAGCGCCGCCTCGATGCGCACGTCGAACCAGGAATCGATGCTCTTCACCGCAAACTGCATCGACACCGCATACACCAGCGCGCCCGGCGCCACCGCCATCAGCGCCAGCATCAGCAGGAGCCGCGACTTGAGCCGCGCGCCAAAGACGCCGCCGCGATGGTCGCGCCACAGCCGGGTGAGCTGCACCACCACCAGGCCGAGCAGGATCAGCGCCGCCAGCGCGTTCATGCCGAGCAAGAGCGGCGTATGCTCGGCGAATAATGTGGCGTCGGCGCTCGCGCTCGCGAGGAGGAACACCAGCATGGCGGAAAAGCCGGCGATGACCGCCAGGGCAATGATCACGGCACGAAATTCCAGCGCAGCGTTTTGGCCTCGACGCGCCACTCGCGATCCGCCAGCGCGTCGAGTTGCAGGGGTTTGGGCAACTGCGTGTGATCGAGCGACAGGCGCGCGGCGGCGGCGTAGGTCTCGCCGGGGATGAGCTGGGCGCGGTCGACGACATGCAGGCGGGCGGTGCGTTCCAACACCTGCAGCGCCTCGGTCAGGGTGTCGAAGCTCCGGTGCAGGCCGCCCAGCGACAGCCGGTACTGGCGCGTCAGCGCGTGATAGCTCAAACGATAATCGATGACATGGCCGGCGACGTGTTCGTCCGCCCAATACCAGCGCTTGCGGGCCAGGGTGAATTCCAGGCGGAAATAGAGCGGCACGCCGCGGCCGACGGCTTCTTCAAGGCGCGGGCCGAGATCGATGGAAAATTCCGCCGTGAGCGCGTGTCCCCGCTCGTCGGGCGCCAGCACGACCTGCTTCGGCTCGATGCTGCCGGCCATGGCAAGGCCGGCGGCCAGCAGGCCGCCCAGCAGCAGGAAAAGCAGCCGCTCAAGACGTTTTTTCCAGCAATGCGTAATAAAAGCCGTCATGCGTGGCGGAAGGCAGTAGTTGTAATTCCAAGTCGTCCCCGCCAGTTGGCAAGCGGCGGGAATCCGGGTGACGCGCCACGAAGGCGCACACCTGCTCGCCGTTTTCTTGTGGAAATACCGAGCAGGTGCAGTAGAGCATTCTGCCACCCGGCGCGACGAGAGGCCACAACGCATCGAGAATGGCCGCCTGGGTGCGTGCGAATCCCGCCACATCGGCGGGGCGGCGCAGCCACTTGATGTCCGGGTGGCGGCGTGCCACGCCCGAAGCCGAGCAGGGCGCATCGACCAGAATGCGGTCAAAGCCTTGGCCATCCCACCAGCCGGCGGGTTGGCGCGCGTCGCCGACCACCAGCGTCGCGGAGAGGCCAAGGCGCTGCAGATTCTGCCCGATGCGCGCGGCGCGCTCCGGGTCGAGTTCGAGCGCGCAGAGCCGCACGGCGGCGCGTTCGAGAAGGTGCGCCGCCTTGCCGCCGGGCGCCGCGCAGGCGTCCAGCACGCGCATGCCGTCCGCCGCGTCGAGCAGGTCGGCGGCGCGTTGCGCGCCCCAGTCCTGCACCGAGCCCCGGCCTTCCCGAAAACCGGGAATCCGCTCGACCGGCACCGGCTTGTCGAGAAGAATGGCCGTGGCATCGAGCGTTTGCGCGCCGATGCCTGCTTCTGCCAGCGCACCCAAAAACTCGGCGCTGGTGACGCGGCGCGGGTTGATGCGCAAACACAGCGGGGGATGCGTATTGCCGGCTGCGGCGATGGCCTGCCAAGTGTCTGGATAGGCGGCACGCAGCTTTTCCAGCCACCAGAGGGGGTGGCGCCAGTGCGCAACCTCGTCGGCGTCCGCCGCCGCCAGCAGCTCATCGCGGCGACGCAGGAAGTTGCGCAACACCGCATTCGTCAGCCCCTTGAAATGTCTGTCGGCCACGCTCACCGCCTGGTCGACGAGGGTGTGCGCCGCGTCGGGCCGCCGTTCCAGCCTTGAGAGCGCGACCAGCAGCAGGGCGCGGGTTGGGTTGTCCTTCAGTGGCTTTTCCAGCAACTTGCCGAGCAGAAAGTCGCCGCGCCCAAAGTCGCGCAGGGTGGTGAAGGCGAGATCGAGCGCGGCCGGACGCACGGCGGTATCGATGCCGGCCAGCACGGCATCCGGGGTGCGGCCGGCAATGACCCCGGCGACGGCCTGCGCGGCGGCGGATAACGCAGCCGAGAGCGGCGGGTGGTTAACGTGAAACACGCAGCGTTTGCGCCGGGCCGCCCCAAGCAAACGCGGCACGCGGTGCCAGCCGCAATCCGCTCCGCTGCCAGGAAAAGCGCCCCGTGATACGCGAGCAAATGCGAGCCGTTGAGAACCCCCCGCGAGGGGGGCGAAGGGGGGTGGGCGTTTTCATGGTGCGGGGGCGTAGCTCACGCATCATGAAAGTTGGCCAGCCTTCACCGGAAAACCGCACAGAAAGTCGGCGCTGGCGAGACGGCGCCCGCCGGGCTTTTGCAGTTCAACGAGCTTGAGCGCGCCCTCTCCGCAGGCGACGGTGATGCCTTCCGGGGCGACAGCGAGAATTTCGCCCGGCGCGCCCTTGCCGGTATCCGGCAACGCACGCCAGACTTTGATCGTGGTTTCGCCGAACTGGGTGGTGCAGCCGGGAAAGGGGTCGAAGGCGCGGATGCGCCGCTCGATTGCGGCGGCGGGTTGACGCCAGTCGATCGCCGCCTCGTCCCTGGTGATCTTGTTGGCATAGGTCACGCCGAGGGCGGGCTGTGGCACGGCTTTCAGCGATTCACACTCTCGCAGCGCGAGAACGATCAGCCGGCTGCCGAGGATGGCCAGTTTGTCATGCAGGGTTGCCGCCGTTTCTCCGGCGCCGACTTGCAGCGAGTGCGCCAGCAGCATCGGGCCGGTGTCGAGGCCGGCTTCCATCCGCATGATGGTCACGCCGGTCTCGGCATCGCCCGCTTCGAGGCAACGCTGGATCGGCGCCGCGCCGCGCCAGCGCGGCAAGAGCGAGGCGTGGATGTTGAGGCAGCCGAGCCGGGGAATGTCGAGCACCGTCTGCGGCAGGATCAGGCCATAGGCGGCGACCACCAGCAGGTCGGGCGCGGCCGCGATCAAGGGTGCGTGGGTGGCGGGATCGCGTAATTTTTCCGGCTGATGGACGGGGATGCCATGCGCCAGCGCCACCTGCTTGACCGGGCTGGCAACGAGCTTTTGTCCGCGACCGGCCGGCCGGTCGGGCTGGGTGAGCACCAGCGAAATTTCAAACCCGGCGTCGATCAGCGCACGCAGGGCAACGGCGGCGAATTCGGGCGTGCCGGCAAAGGCGATTTTCATCTTAGCGGTACACCTCATCATGGCTGCCGATGTCCAGCAGGATGACTTCCTTGTCGGATACGACAACAGTCAGAGTGATTCGATAGCTATCGGTAATGCTGATGGCCTGGACGCCCTTGAGCTTGCCGCCAAGAGGGTGGTAGCGCAGATGGAGGGCAAATGGATCATGCTTCAAGTCGTCGACGACTTGTGCAAAGCGCCCCTGTAGATCGGGATGCTTCTTCAGGAATTTGCCTACGCGACGCAAAAAACGCTGAGTTGCAACAATCGTGAACACTAGACTCAATCGCCGATGTCAAGTGCGTTCAGGAGTTCTTGCGCCGACGCAAAACGGCGCACTCGCCCGGCCTTGACATCTTGCAGCGAGGCGAGCACCCGCGCTTCATAGGCCTCGTCTTGCGCCTCGATCAATTCCTGATAGCGCGTTTCCGATAGCACCACGTACTGGGGCTGGTTGTTTTTGATGATGTGCACATCGCCTGTTTCGATAAGCGCATCCACAGCAGAAATGCCGCGCCGCTTGATTTCCTGGGCAGGTAGGGTGTTCATGGCTTGGTTCCCGTTTAAGGCCTCTTTGAATACTGAACAGGGTACTCGAATGAGTACCTTAAATCAAGAGGCGGGGCAATCACGCCGTAATCCGCGCCTGTTTGGCGAGCTTGGCCTGGATGCGTGACTGCTTCAGGCGCGACAGGTATTCGACGAACACCTTGCCGTCGAGGTGATCGATTTCGTGTTGCAGGCAGACGGCCAGGAGGCCGGCGGCGTCGATCTCGAAGGGATGGCCGTCGCGGTCCTGGGCGCGCACGCGGACGCGCTCGCTGCGTTTCACCGTTTCATAAATGCCGGGCACCGACAGGCATCCTTCTTCACCCTCGCATTCGCCCTCCTTCGACAGGATTTCCGGGTTGATGAAGATTTGCAGTTGTGACTTGTCCTCGGATATGTCGAGCACCAGAAGGCGCTGGTGCACATTCACCTGGGTGGC
>JAUSBB010000082.1 GCA_030652245.1 Rhodocyclaceae bacterium
TTGAAGACAAGCGACTGACCGGATTCCACAAAGTAACTGATCAGGCTGGCGGCCTGCAGCAGGTCCTTGGTGGCTTTGGCGCGCTCGGCGACGGGGCGCTCGCCCTGAATGATCAGCTTATGCACCGCATAGCGTTCCGGCGCCGGCAGGTTGACCACGCAGGCGCCAGGGTTCGAGAAGATGCATCCCTGAACCGGCTGCTCCAGCGAGAACTCCATGAATTTCAGCGGCTCAAGTACCAGATTCAGGTCGGGCATGGATACGGGCTTTCCCGCACGGGTCATGCTGGTTACAAAATCCAGGCGCAGTTCCTGATCTTTCGGGTTGCGATATTGAGCCCCGGTCTTGCCATTGAACTGCGCGATCGGCAGCAGGCCCATTTCGAGCGATTCAAGCGCGTCATGCACGTCGATCTTCAGGTCGGCGGGCAGGGCGACCGAAACATTTCGTCCGGCATGTGCGAAATCCACATCAAGGGTAGCGGCGCCGTCTCGCCAGCGGACGCCCAGCATGTTGCCCATGGCGAGAAATGCGTGCGTGCCGATCAGGATGCCGCCCGCGCGGAAAAAGCCATACTCGGCCAGGCGATGGATGATCCGGAAATGCTTGGGAGCGGCGGGCATGCAACCCGCGGCGATTGCCATGCGCGCCGGGGGCGCAAGGGGTTTATCCCGCCGCGATTCCTTGAAGCGGTCGACCAGGGCGCGAACCCGTTCGTTATCCGGGCCGACATAAACCATGCGGAGCCTTTGGTCGATATCGCGGTAGGCGAAGTACCAGTATTCGTTGCCTTTCAGCGTACGCTTGTGAAAGGCGCCAACCAGTCCTGCCAGGGCGTTATCGAGCTCGAACGCCTGCGTCTGGCTGAAAAGCTCGGCGTAAGCGGTTTGCGCGGACAGGAGTAGTTCGGCGAATCTCATGCGGGTTACTATACTTCAATACGGTTTGTATAGTAACGACGGTCAAGTCCTTCCGCCGTCTCGCCAGCGCCGACTTTTAGAACGGCTGCGATCATCCAGTCGAGTTCGCCGTCGGACAACGACTGATGGCAGGGCAAATGGAGCAGGTGCAGGCGATAGTTGTTGGCGGTCTGGCAGGCGGATGCGACGAGACTGTCCCAGCGCCAGATCGGCACACCCAAATGCTTGAGCCGGTGGAAGTGCGGTTCGGGGTGTTCAAGCAGCAGGGGAAACATGTAAGGGATGCAAGCGGCCGGCAGTTCGGGAAACAGGGGGCGGCAATGTTGCAGGTTCGCCGTTGCTTGCATCCAGCGCAGATAGTTCTCGCGTCTGCGGCGGGCGATTGCGGCGCTGTCCGGATGACGACAAATCGTGCGGGAGAGGCGCAGCGCCGCGCATTCGTCTTCGTCCGGGCGGTAGTCCGCCGAGCAACCGGCCGGTTCACAAAAATCCCTGGCAGCGGGCGTTAGGTGTTCAACGATGGCGGCAAGTTCGGCATCGATATATCTTGCGTCGCAAGCTGTACGGCTGCGACGATGTTCCGCTGCTTTCGACCATGTGTAGGCGAGCCCGCGCAGTTCGGCGGTCCATGTAGGCGGATGCGTTCGCAGCTTGTTCAACCGACCGGCTTCGCGCGCATACAGCAGGCCGCCATCCGGACTGGGGAGAAATTTGTACGGGCTGCTGACGACAAATTCGCCACAGCGACCCATGCCGGGCGGACAACAGTGTTCGCTGAAGAGGGCATGCGAGCAGTCCTCGACCAGGGTGATGCCACGCTCCGCGCACCAGGCCGCGAGTTGCTCCAGTGCTTGGGGAATGCCGAAGAAGTGCGTGGCGAGCAGCGCCTTGACTGGCGTTGGTGAGTGGTCGGCCAGCGCGTCGAGCGCCGCCCGGTCGGGGGAGAGGTCCGCGCGCAGTGGATACAGGACGACATCGCCGCCCAGTGCCAATGCCGGGTCGAGCATGGTGCGGCAATGATAGGCGGGGGCGAGCAGCGTGCCGCCGGGACCGACGCCGGCGAGGCGGTAGGCTTCGCGCAGCGCATAGCGGCCGCGCGCGAAATGGCGGAAGTGGCCGGCGGGCGCCCACGGAGCGGGTGTCTGGAATGACAGTCCAGCGAGCCCGGTGGGCAAGAGCGGCACGCGAGGCTTGGGAAAGCCGCAGGCCGAGGGGTCGAAGATCAGGGTGTCAAGCATTCAAGCCCACCGCCCGGATTTTTTCCGTCAGAGGAAATTCACGATCGCCCGGATAGGCCACCCTGAGTTCGTCGAGCTGGAGAACTTCCATCGCCGTGTGCATGGAGCGCGTGGCGCGTGGCTGGTCGGTGTATTTGATCTCATAGCCGACTCTTCCCCGGTCAGTGAGGAGGAATAGATCCACCTCGCCGCCGCCATGCGCCCCCCAGAAATACACTTCACCGGATACCACGCGATGGCGGCGGATGATTTCCTCGATTGCGAAACCTTCCCACGATGCGCCAAGTTTTGGATGCCGGGAGAGCGTCGTCTGATCCGGTATCCCCATCAGCGAGTGAAATAACCCGGAATCGCGCAGGTAGAGCTTGGGCGCTTTCACTTGGCGTTTGCCGACGTTTTCGTGCCAGGGCATGAGCAGGCGCACCATGAAGGTGGCTTCGAGAATGTCCAGATAGCGCCGCACGGTGGTGTCTGCCGCGCCGAAGGATCGCCCCAGTTCAGAAAAGTTGACCAGTTGGCCATGATAGTGGGCCAGCATCATCCAGAACCGGCGCAGCGATTGGGGCGGTATGGTGATGCCCAGCGATGGCAGGTCGCGTTCGAGAAACGTGGCGACGTAATCCTTGCGCCACTGCGCGCTGGCGGCGTCGCTTTTCGCCAGGAACGACGGTGGGAAGCCGCCACGCAGCCAGAGGCGTCGCCAGGATTCGATGCCGGTTTCGCCAAGCGCGAAGGGGGTCAATTCGATGTGGCCGATGCGTCCGGCCAGCGTTTCAGAGGACTGGCGGATCAGATCGCGCGAGGCGCTGCCAAGAATCAGAAAGCGTGCCGGATTTTCCGGCCGATCCACCAGCACGCGCAACACCGGGAAGAGTTCCGGGCTGCGCTGAATCTCGTCAATGACCACCAGACCGCGCAAGTCCTGAAGTGCCAAGCGGGGTGCGGCCAGCATGGCCAGGTCGGTGGGGTCTTCCAGGTCGAAGCGGGTAACCGGTTCGGCAGTGCTTTCCGCGACCATCCGCGCAAGTGTCGTCTTGCCGCACTGGCGTGGGCCGAGTAACGCCACTACCGGGTGGATGGCAAATTGCTGTTCAATCCGGCGGAGATAATCAGGACGGTCCATGGGACAAATAATAATTGAAAACTCTTTATTGTTCACAGAGATTTCAATGTTATTCCGGGCTCGGGCGGGCTTATCCGCAGCGGTTTGGGCGGACCCCGGGTCAGGGCTTGGCGACAGGCGCGGTCTTCTTGTTCCAGCTCCGCCAGGATGTCCCGCAGGCGCTGATCCACCAGCCCGCGACCGGAAATGGCCTGGGGAATGGCCAGCTCCGATTCCGTGTTGAGTTCAAGCAGAACCGGGCCTTCCGGGCACAGGGCGACGTCCCAGTTTTGCAGGCGCAACCCGGGGAAATGGCGCGCGGCCGAATGCACCAGCGCCAGGGATTTTTCCCAGTCCGGCAACGGGAACCCCGGCAGGAGTTTTTGCGTGCCGGGATGCCGGTCGATCTGGCCGCCCGGCCCCAGGTGTGAAATGGCGCGCACGACCTGCCCGGTGTCGATGTCAATGGCGGCCAGGCAATTGCCGTAGTCGCCATGGGAGAAGTTGTCCAGCATGTTGCGTCCGGCGATGATTTTCCAGAATGCGGTGTGGATAACAGGGCCAGCGGCCGTGACGAAACAGATGAAGCGGACACAGCAGATGGCTTGGGAAGCGGTTAGCGCGGCGATGGCGGGATGGGCGACCAGGGGTTGCTGAAACAGCATGCCCTGGTAGGGAGCAAACGCGAAAGGCGCGAGAAAGTCATCGACTTCGATCTGGCTGTCATCCATGAGATGGAGTCGTTGGCCATCCAGTCCCGCAACGCCCAGGACACCGCGGCCATAACCAGCGGAGATCGGTTTGACATAGAACGGATAGGGAGCCTCGTCCAGGAAGCTGCGCACCGCCTCGATGGTTTGCAAAACCCTCTCGTTGCCGATACTTCGGCCGTTCCGGGTATAGGTGGCGATGGGAGTTGGGATGCGGTAGCCGGCGGCTTGTAGAACCAGGTAGTTCAGCAGCTTGTCATTGGCGAGCACCCGCGAATAGTCGGCGTTGAGCTGCTTGTCCAGGGCAGCGCTTTGGCGCCAGCCGATGAATTCGCGCATCCGCTCCGGGGTGATCGACGCATGCCAGATGCCGTAGTCGAAGTATTCGCCGATCCCGAGCGGAGGCCTGGCCAGACGCAGCCGCACCGCCTCGGATAGTTGCTGCCAAGCCGGTTTCCCGCCGTTGGCCCGTGCTTTGGCAACTTGGTCGAACAGGCTCATGGCATCCTCCGATCAAGTGTTATTTTGGCGCATGCGCACGCAGCCACTGCTCCAGCATCGTCATGATCCAGACGAGTTCGCCGTAAAAACCAGGATGCGTCGGCAGATGATCCTTGAGCAGCGTGTCGATGAATTCCCTGCGAACGATGCCGCGGTCGGCGAGGCCGTGGAGGGATTCCGTCGCGAGTTTGTTGAGCGACGCGTGACTAGCGGCCCAGGGGCCGAAGGGCAGGCCGAAGCCGTGCTTCTTCTTGGTGATGATGGCGTCGGGCAGAAAACCGCGCAGGGCTTCCTTGAAGAACCAGCGCAGCTTGATGCCCTTGAGCTTGTATGCCGTGGGCAACTTGAGCGAGAAATCGAGCAGGCGGTCATCGAGCAGCGGGAAGCCGACGGCGACGTTGGCGAGCCGCGCCGAGCCGATGACCTTGGGCAGGTCGTTTTCGGCGAGGGTGTAGCGCCAGTCGTAGAAGAGCATCTGGTTGACCAGCGATGTCGGCGGGCAGGCGTTATAGGTTTCGCGCTGATGACGAGCGGGTTCGCCGGGATCGATCCGCGCCAGAAAATCGGCGGGGAATACCTGGTCGAGTCCCATGCGCAGGAGCAGATTGTAGGTCTGCAGGCGATCCGGCATGGGCACGCGCGCCTGCCGCACGTAGCTGGCGCCTTTTTTGAGCAGCGGGATGCGGTCGAACAGGCCGGTATCGGTGAGCGGTTCGGCCAGCCCCTTGCGCAGGATGCCGGGCAGGTTGTCGTATGCGCCGAAGATGCGCTGCTTGGCGTAGCGGGAATTGCCGCCGAAGAGTTCGTCGCCGCCGTCGCCGGCCAGCAGCTTGTCGATGCCATCCTGTTTAGCCATGCGGGCGCAGTAATAGGCCGGGACAGCGGAGGAGTTGCCGAAGGGTTGGTCATAGCTGGCCGCCACGGCGGGCATGCCGCTGACCAGGTCGTCCGGGGTGATGTAGTACTCGTGGTGATGCGTGCCGAAATGGCGCACGGCGATGCGGGCGTATTCCATTTCGTCGTAGCCCGGCACGTCGAAGCCGATGGAGTAGGTCTCGGCGGGATTGCCGGTGATCTGCGTGAGCATGCCGGCGACGGTGGAACTGTCGGTGCCGCCGCTGAGGTAGCAGCCGATGGGTGCGCTGCCGATGCGGCTGGATATGGAATCGCGCACGATCTGGAGAAATTCGTCACGCAGGCTGGCGAAGGATTCGCCTCGGCCTTCCTCGAATTTGGGTGTCCAGTAGGGCGCGACGGTCAGCTGGCCATTCTCGAACAGGGCGTAGTGGCCCGGCGGCAAGCGGAAGACATCCTTGAAGATGGTGCGTGGTGAGGGGATGACGTGGAAATAGAGATAGTCGAAGATGGCCTGCGGATCAATTTCGGAAGCGCCTAATTCGTCGGCGCGGGCAGCGCAGCGGAGCTGGTTGCCCTCGATGCGATAGCAGAGCGTCTGGATGGCAAAGCGGTCGATGGCGAGGAAGCTGCGCCCATCGGCCAATGTCATGGCCACCGCAAAATCACCAGATACCCGCGCCGGGGCGCTGGCGCCATATTTCTCGAATGCCTGCCGCCAGGCGGCGAGTGCGCCTTCACGTTCGGCAAGCGCGGCGAGGTCGCCATCCTTGAAGCGCGGTTGGCCAAGGCAAAACGGGTGATGTAAAGTCCGTGCCGCTGCGTTATTCATATTGCTTTAACCAGTCGAGGCACTTATTTTCCACGGTTTCACGCCATGCTTGTGAAGAAAAGGTGTGGTCGGCATCCGCGATGTCGATGCGTGTCACACTGGGGCGATCGAGCAGGCCGCGCCAGGATGCCCCGCTGTTGGCATATTCGAGAAATTCCCTGGCGGTGTAGTCGTTGCCGCTCTGCAGCAGCAGCACCGGCCCAGGGAAATTCCTCAAGCTACGCGCCATGCGGTCCTGAAAGCCCGGCCGACTGTCGATGCCAGCGGAAGCCTGCTTCAGCTTGCCAAGAAAACCCGAGAGCGCGCCGACCAGGTTCAGTTTTCCGGAGAGCAGCTTCCGCCAGAACTCCTTTTGCAGCAGGCGCTGACCATAGTAGTGCTTGACCTGGGTTTTCGCCAGTGTTGCCTCCGAGCGCACCCAGGGATTGAGCAGGCACAGCCCGGCGATGCGCGGGTCGTGCGTGTCGTCCCAGTAGAGCAGCAGGGCGGCCGCGGCGTCGCACAGGCCCCAGAGGACGATGCGCTTGACGTTCGGGCAGGCTGCCTGCAAGGCAGCGCTGGCGGCGCAGATGTCGGAAGTAATGGCCTCAAAGTTACGCGGGGCGCCCGTGCTGTCGCCCATGCCTCGGTAATCGAAGCGCAAAACAGGAAAGCCGGCGGCGGCCAGCGCACGGGACAGCAGCACGAATTGCCGGTGACTGCCGACGCGAGTCTGCGGTCCGCCGACGACGATGACAATACCGATGTCGGCGGGCCGTTCAGGACGCGCGAGAATGCCGAACAGGTTTTCGTTTTCGCAGCCGAAGCGCACGGCGTCTTCCGAATAGTTCATGATTCGAGCGCCGCCAGCGTGGCGTCGAGCAGGGCCGGGGCTTCCTCTATTTCGACGGTTTGCCAGAAAGTCGGCGCTGGCAGGACGGCGCTGTTGACGGCGCAGCCGGCGGACTGCCATTGTTCGATGCACTGCTGCGAAGCGGGTGCGAGGGTGGCTTCGGGGCGCGGGGAAACTTCGCGCCAGATCAGCCGACCCGCCCTTGCGGGCGGCGCCAGTTCAGCCGCTTCAAGACCTTGTGACAGGCCGGGGGAGAGCGCGTAACCGGCGATTTCCACGGACTGATTTTCGGCCAACTGTTTTTTCAGCGCCGCCATGACGCCCTTGCTGTCGCCGCTCATCATTTCGCCCGCCACTTTCAGGCGCAGGAACTGTTGCAGGAACTGCCTGCCGGAGATGACCGGCTGCCAGAACAGGAAGTTTACGGGTGCGTCGATCCGCTGCGCCGCGTCGGCCGCGAGCAGGCAGCCGGAGCGCAGGCCCCAGAGCCAGAATGGCGCATTGCTTCTGCTCCGCAGCCAGGCATGTGCGTCTTGCACATCCTGCAGCCAGCTCTGCCAGGTGGCGTCGCCGAAGTCACCGGAACTGTCGCCGCAGCCATGCAGATCGATCTGCAGGACTGCGTAGCCCTGCGCTGCCAGCATGCGCGCCTGCAAGGCCGCCATGCGGCGGGACTTGTTCATTTCCTCGGCAAACGGATGCAGGTAGAGCAGCGCCCCCTTGGGGGGCACGCCTGACGGCGCATGGTAGAGGCAGAAGCGTTGCGAATGTTGCCCGTGGGCGACCGGCAGGAAGAAGGCTTCGGGCGCCATCGGGATTTTCTGGCCGGGTCAGCCTGCGAGCTTCGCTTCCACGAAGTCGACCAGCGAACCGACCGTGGCGAATACGCTGCCGTCGATTTCGTCGTCTTCGGCGATGAAGCCGAAGCGTTCTTCCATGCCGGTGATCAGCGCGACGACGGCCATGGAATCGAGTTCGGGAATCGCGCCGAGGAGCACGGTGTCGGTAGCGAACGCGGCCGCCCGTCCCTTGAGGCTGAGAATTTCGTCGAGCAGGGCGAGAACTTCTTGCTGGGTATTCAAGTGGAACTCCGGTCATCGGGGACTGAATGGCACAGATTATAGGATATGCGATACTTTGGTCTGTCATAAGTCCACCCCGAAATCGCTGCCATGACCGATGCCACGCTGCTGCCAGAACTGATTGCGCTTGCCGCGCAGCGCGCTCCGCAAGCGGTTGCGCTCACCTATGGCAAGCATTCGCTCACTTATGGCGAATTGCATGCGGCGGTCACGCACTGCGCCGGCGGCCTGATCGGCCTCGGTCTGCAGCGCGGCGAGCGGGTGGCGATCTATCTCGAAAAACGCTTCGAGACGGTCATCGCCAGCTTTGGCGCCCCCGCCGCGGGCGGCGTGTTCGTGCCGCTCAATCCGCTGCTGAAGGCGGAGCAGGTGGCCTACATTCTGCGCGACTGCAATGTGCGCATGCTCGTCACTTCGCCCGAGCGCCTGGCCCTGTTGGCCCAGGTGCTGGGGGATTGCCCGGATCTGCGCCAGGTGGTCGTGCTCGATTCCACGCAAGCATTGCCGGCGGGCGGCGGCCTGCACACCTGCCGCTGGAGCGAGCTATTGGCGATGCCCCCACGCGCCGGGCATCGCGTCATCGACACCGACATGCTCGCCATCCTCTACACCTCCGGCAGCACCGGCAAGCCGAAGGGCGTGGTGCTCTCCCATCGCAACATGGTGGCGGGCGCGAAAAGTGTGGCGTCCTATCTGGAAAACCGGCCGGACGACACGCTGCTCGCCGCGCTGCCGCTGTCCTTCGACGCCGGCTTTAGCCAGCTCACCACGGCCTTTTACGCTGGTGCGCGGGTGGTGTTGCTCAACTACCTGCTGCCGCGCGATGTGCTGAAGGCGCTGGAACGCGAGAAGGTCACGGGGCTAACAGCGGTGCCGCCGCTTTACATCCAGCTGGCGCAACTCGACTGGCCGACGTCGATCACCGAGCACTTGCGCTACTTCGCCAATACCGGCGGGCGAATGCCAAAGGAGGCGCTGAAGGCGCTGCGCGAGCGCTTGCCGAAAACACGGCCCTTCCTGATGTACGGCCTGACGGAAGCTTTCCGCTCGACCTTCCTGCCGCCCGAGGAAGTGGATCGCCGGCCCGACTCCATCGGCAAGGCAATCCCCAACGCGGAAATTCTGGTGCTGCGCGAGGACGGTTCGTCGTGCGCCCCCAATGAACCGGGGGAACTGGTGCACCGGGGTGCACTGGTCGGCATGGGCTACTGGAACGACCCGGAAAAAACGGCCGAACGCTACAAGCCGTTGTCTGCGCATGCACCCGGACGCCAGGCCGGGTTGGTCCTACCTGAACTGGCGGTGTTTTCCGG
>JAUSBB010000090.1 GCA_030652245.1 Rhodocyclaceae bacterium
GGTGAATCTCGACGACTTGCCGCTCGACGATGCTGCCGTCTATGCCGACATCTTCAAGGCGGCCAACACCACGGCCGTGTTCCAGTTCGAATCGCGTGGCATGAAAGACACGCTGGTGCAGGCGCGCCCCGACTGCCTGGAGGATCTGATCGCGCTGAATGCGCTCTACCGGCCGGGGCCGATGGACTTCATCCCGAACTTCATCAACCGCAAGCACGGCCGTGAGCGGGTCGTCTATCCGCATCCGAGCATGGAGAAACTGCTCGCCAACACCTACGGCATCATGGTGTACCAGGAGCAGGTGATGCAGACGGCGCAGGTGGTGGCGGGATATTCGCTCGGCGGCGCCGACCTGCTGCGGCGCGCGATGGGCAAGAAGAAGGCCGAGGAAATGGCCGAGCAGCGCGAGATTTTTGTCGCCGGTGCCGCGACCAATGGTATCGCCGCACCGAAGGCGAACGAAATCTTCGACACCATGGAGAAGTTCGCCGGCTATGGCTTCAACAAGTCGCATGCCGCCGCCTACTCGCTGGTCGCCTATCAAACCGCCTGGCTGAAGCGCCACTATCCGGCCGCCTTCATGGCGGCGACACTGTCGTCGGAGATGGCCGACACCGACAAGGTGCAGTTCTTCTTCCTCGATGCCCAGGCCAATGGCATCAGCTTCCTGCCACCCGACATCAACACCGGCTTCGTGCGTTTTCGCCCGGTCGATGCCAAGACCATCCGCTATGGTCTCGGCGCGCTCAAGGGCACGGGCGAGGCGGCGCTGACGGTGATTCTTGAGGCGCGCGCAGCGGGCCCATTTACCGATTTGTTCGATTTTTGCCGCCGCGTCGACAAGCGCGCCGTCAACCGTCGCGTCATCGAGTCGCTGATTCGCGCCGGGGCCTTCGACACCGTCGACGCTCATCGCGCGAAACTTCTCGCCTCGGTCGGCAAGGCGCTCGAAGCCGCCGACCAGGCCGAGCGCAACGCCCATCAGGGCGGGTTGTTCGACGCGCCCGATGGCGCGGCACCGCAAGAAACCCACTATGTCGAGGTGCCACGCTGGAACGAACGCGAGCAACTGCTCAATGAAAAACAGGCGCTGGGCTTCTTCCTCTCCGGCCACCCCTATAACGCCTACGCGCTGGAGCTCAAGTCATTCGTGCGGCGGCGGCTGGCCGATCTCGAACCACAACGCGAACCGACCCTGCTCGCCGGCGTGGTGCTCGGCGTGCGCACCCAGATGACCCGTCGCGGCAAGATGGCCATCGTTACCCTTGACGATGCCAGCGCCCAGGTCGAAATCTCGGTGTTCAACGAGTTGTGGGATGCCGAGCGCAACAAGATTCGCGAGGACGAGCTGCTGCTGGTCGAAGGCAAGGTGCAGAAGGACGATTACAGCGGCGGCCTGCGCGTAACCGCCGACAAGTTGATGACCCTGGCCGAAGCGCGTGGCCGTCATGCACGCGTGCTGAAACTGGCCTTGAACGGCGCCTCCAGCGACGCAACCGCCGGTCGTCTGCGTACCCTGCTGGCACCTTATCGGGGTACGGAGCGCGCTACCGGAGGTGCGACCGACAATGTTTGTCCGGTGCGTATCTGCTATCGCAATGCCGCGGCCGAAACCGAACTCACCCTCCCCGATGCCTGGCGCGTGCGGTTGGAGGACGGCCTCATCGCCGCGCTGAATGACTGGCTCAGGCCGGAAAATGTGAGGGTGATTTACGGCTGAACCTTGCTGACGCCGTCCCGCCAGCGCCGACTTTATTCAGCGTTGCGCGGCATGGCTGCGCCACCAGACGATAAATTCCTCCAAGGGCATGGCGGGGGCGTAGAGATGGCCTTGCGCCCGATCGCAACCGAGCCGGGCAACGATTGCCGATGTTTCCGCCGTCTCGACGCCTTCAGCCACCACCAGCATGCCGAGGCGATGGGCGAGCTGCACGATGGAGGCGATGATTTCCCGGTCGCGCGCGGAAGTTTCCGCATGGCGCACGAAGCTCTGGTCGATTTTGACTTCCTGAACGGGCAGGCGCTGCAGATAGCTCATGCTTGCATAGCCCGTGCCGAAATCATCGACGGATAACTGAAATCCGAGATTGCGCATGCTGCGCAAGACATCGATGACTTGTTCGGTATCTTCGATCATTTGGGTTTCGGTCAATTCGAACAGCAGGCTTTCCGGACGCACTTCCCAGGTGGCGAGGGTCTGTTTGATGAGGTCGAGCAACTCGGGGTCGAGGAGGTCGTTGGCCGAAAGGTTGATCGACAGGAGGACGGCGATGTTTTCAGTTTGCAGCCGATGCTGATTCTGGATCGCCTGCTGCAGCATCCAGCGGTTGAATGTGCTGCGTAGCCCAAGGTGTTCCACGGCGGCCAGGGTACGATCGGGCGGGATCTGCTCACCGGACTCCGACTGCCAGCGCAGCAGCGCTTCGCAACCGACGCAGCTACCGCCGGCCAAATCGATCTGCGGTTGCAGGTAGAGCGATAGGCCAGGCGAACCTGCCAGCGTCCGCGGTAGTTCGACAAACAGTTGCTGCTGGGCTTTGTCGATTTGCTCCATGGCCGGGTCAAATGTGGCGTGCCCGCTGCCGTTGCGCTTGGCGCTCAGACAGGCGATGCGGGACGACTGGATGAGACGACGTGGATCCTCCCCGTCGTCGGGAAGCAG
>JAUSBB010000100.1 GCA_030652245.1 Rhodocyclaceae bacterium
CCGCCCCCCTTCGCCCCCCTCGCGGGGGGTTCTTAACGGCTCGCTGCGCTCGTCTGTTGCGGGGTGCTCCGATCAACTGTCGGTGCGGGTTGCGCCTGGCGGCGCGTGCCGTCTCGCCTTGGGGCGGCCCGGCGGCGAGACTGCGGGGGTTTTCTCCCCTCTCCCCTTGCGGGAGAGGGGGTGGGGGAGAGGGGGGCCACCAGAAAGCCCTTATCCCGTATTGCGGGATAAGGGCGGTCCGGCGCAAACGCTGTCCTGTTAACACCTTCGGCTAGAATTCTGGCCGTGAAAATCCT
This sequence comes from Rhodocyclaceae bacterium, assembly GCA_030652245.1. Classification (GTDB taxonomy): domain Bacteria; phylum Pseudomonadota; class Gammaproteobacteria; order Burkholderiales; family Rhodocyclaceae; genus Sulfuricystis. The sequence goes on from JAUSBB010000100.1 coordinate 297, forward strand.
TGCTTTTGAAGCCTCCACCCGCCGGCTGTCGGTCGCCCTCTGGTGCGATGGCGCGCTGCTCGAAAAGTCGGCCGATGTGCCGAATGGCGGCGCGGAGCGGCTGCTGCCCTGGGCCGTTGATCTCATCGGAGAAGCGGGCATTTCCCTGGCGCAACTTGACGGCATTGCCTTTGGCGCCGGGCCGGGCGGCTTCACCGGGTTGCGCCTGGCCTGTGGCGTGGCGCAGGGTCTGGCCTGCGGTCTTGATTGCCCCGTGGTCCCTGTTGGCACCCTGGCTGCCCTGGCGCTGGCCAGCGGCGATGGCAAGGTGATTGCCTGTCTCGACGCGCGCATGAATGAAATCTATGTCGCCGCCTATGTGGTTGCCGGGGAACAGGTCGAGGAAATCATGGAAGTAAAAGTCGGCGCTGGCGAGACGGCGGCATTGCCGGAAGGCGACGGCTGGCGCGGCGTTGGCGACGCTTTTGTCGCCTGGGGTGACGTGCTGACGGCGCGGCTCGGTGCGCGCCTGGTCAGCATTGACGCCACTGCCAGCCCCACCGCGTCAGCCGTCGCCCGCTTGGCGTCGCCGCTGCTGGCCAGCGGCAAGGGCGTCGCCGCTGCCGCTGCCCTGCCGTTCTACGTCCGCGACAAGGTGGCTTTCACCACGGCCGAACGCAAGGCGCGGGGCGGGTTGCGGTGAACTTCGTATCGATGGGCGAAGCGGATCTGCCCGCGGTGACTGCTGCCGAGCAACGCATTCATCGTTTTCCGTGGACGCTCGGCAATTTTCGCGATTCGCTGCTTGCCGGTCATGATGCCTGGCTGCAACGGGAAAACGGCGCCGTGGGAGCTGCGGGCGCTGTGGTGGCCTTTGCGGTGATGATGCGCGCGGTGGATGAGGCGCATCTGCTCAACATCAGTGTGGTGCCTGAACGGCAGCGCGGCGGATTGGGACGCGCGCTGCTCGATTTTCTCTGCGACCGGGCGCGGCAGGGCGGCATGCAGCGCATGTTGCTGGAGGTGCGATCGTCGAATCCGAACGCCATCGCCTTCTATCAACGTTTCGATTTTGTCGAGATCGGCCGGCGGCGCGGTTACTATCCCGCTTCCACCGGACGGGAAGACGCCATCGTGATGGCCAAACAGTTATGAACCGCGATCAAATACTTAAGGAAATGGGCCTCGGGCCGATCTGGAAATTGCGTCAGCCGCCGAAAAAGAAGCGGGGGGCGGAGAGCGCTACGGCCCCGGCAACGCCGGTCGATGCGCGCACCGCCGCCATCGCCGCGCTGGGCTGGGATGAATTGCGGCAGGCCGTGGCCGATTGCCAGGCCTGCGCATTGTGCAAGACCCGCCAGCAGGCGGTGCTGGGGGTGGGTGATCCCGATGCCGACTGGCTGTTCATCGGCGAGGGGCCGGGCGCCGACGAGGACGCTTGCGGCGAACCCTTCGTCGGCAAGGCCGGCAAGCTGCTCGACAACATGCTGGCGGCCATCGACCTCAAACGCGGAGCGCGGGTGTACATCGCCAATGCCGTCAAGTGCCGCCCGCCCGACAACCGCACGCCGGAGCCGGGCGAAACGGCGGCTTGCTGGCCCTTCCTCGCGCGCCAGATCGAGCTGATCCAGCCGAAGCTGATCGTCACGCTGGGCAAACCCGCCGCGCAGACGCTGTTGCAACAGGAAGTGAAGATCGCCGATGCGCGCGGGCAGGTGCATGACTTCGCCGGCATGCCGCTGATCGTCACCTATCACCCGGCCTATTTGCTGCGCAGCCTGCTCGACAAGGCGCGGGCCTGGGAAGATTTGTGCTTCATGCGGAAGACCATGAAAGAGCTCCGGTAAAATCGCCCCATGACAACCACTCCCTTGATGCGCGCGGATCAGTCCGCGCTCCTGGTCATCGACCCTCAGGAACGCCTGTTGCCGCACGTTCACGACTGGCAACAGGTGCTGGCCCAGGTTGACTGGCTAGTGCAGGTGGCGCAGAAACTGGGCGTGCCGGTGGCGGCGACCGAACAGTATCCCAAAGGCATCGGTCGCACGCATTCCCAGGTGGCGGCACGTCTGCCGGCGGGCGCCACCGGCGAGAAGCTGCATTTTTCCTGCGTGGCGGGCAACTGCCTGCCGGGGCTGCCGGGCATGGACCGGCCGCAGGTCGTGGTGTGCGGCATTGAATCCCACGTCTGCGTGTTGCAGACGGTCCTCGAACTGGCCGCTGGCGGCAAGCAGGTGTTCGTCGTCGCCGAAGCCGTCGGTTCGCGCGATCCCGCCCACAAGGCGCTGGCGCTCGAACGCATGCGCGCGCACGGCGCTACCATCGTCTGCCGCGAGATGGTGGCCTTCGAATGGCTGGGTCAAGCGGGCACCGAACAGTTCCGCGACATCAGCAAGAATTTCCTAAGGTAATGCGCATCCTCCTTTCCAACGACGACGGCTACTTCGCGCCGGGCCTTGAAGCGCTGGCGCAGGCGATGGCCGGGCTGGGTGAATTGACCGTGGTGGCGCCCGAGCGCAACCGCAGCGGCGCGTCCAATTCGCTGACGCTGGATCGGCCGCTGCATCTCAAGCAGGCGGCGAGCGGCTTTTATTATGTCAATGGCACGCCGACCGATTGCGTGCATCTGGCGGTGACCGGCATGCTCGATCACGAGCCGGACATGGTGCTCTCGGGCGTCAACCTTGGCCCCAACATGGGCGACGACACGGTGTATTCGGGCACCGTGGCGGCGGCGATGGAAGGCTACCTGCTCGGCGTGCCGTCCATCGCGGTGTCGCTCGGCAGTTTTGAAGGCAAGCATTTCCCCACCGCCGCGCGCGTCGTGCGCGAGCTGGCCGAGCGATTTCAGGCGCGCCCCTTTGGCGCGCCGGTGCTGCTCAATGTCAATGTGCCGGATGTCCCCTACGCAGCATTGAAAGGGGTGCGCATCAC
>JAUSBB010000104.1 GCA_030652245.1 Rhodocyclaceae bacterium
GAAGCCGACAGCAAGATTTCGACCGCACTGGTGCTACGTCTCAAACTGATGTCGGGCCTCGATATTTCGGAAAAACGCCTGCCCCAGGACGGCCGTTTCAACATCAAGCTACGCGGCAGCAACGTCGACGTGCGGATCTCGACCATGCCCACCCAGCACGGTGAATCGGTGGTGATGCGTCTGCTGGCCCAGAATACCGGTCTGCTGCAACTCGAAAAGCTGCACATGCCGCCACGCGTGCTCGAGCGCTTCCGCCATGCGATCTCGCGGCCATCGGGCATCGTGCTGGTCACCGGGCCGACCGGCTCGGGCAAGACCACGACGCTCTATGCGGCGATGAACGAGCTCAATAGCCCGGAAAAAAAGATCATCACCGTCGAAGACCCGGTCGAATACCGCCTGCCCGGACTCAATCAGGTGCAGGTGCATGAAAAGATCGACCTGACCTTCACCCGCGTGTTGCGCACCGCCTTGCGCCAGGACCCGGACATCGTCCTCATCGGCGAGATGCGCGACCAGGAAACCGCCGAGATCGGCATGCGCGCCGCCATGACCGGCCACCTGGTGCTCTCCACCCTGCACACCAACGACGCCCTGTCGACGCCGATCCGGCTGCTCGACATGGGGGTGCCGCGTTACATGGTCGCGCTGTCGATCCAGATGGTGCTGGCGCAGCGGCTGGTGCGCGTCATCTGCCAAAACTGCAGCGCGGAGCACTCACCCGAACCGCACGAACTGGAATGGCTGCGTTACGAACTCGGCGACCGCGCGACCAGTTTCAAATATGCGAAAGGCCACGGCTGCGCCCACTGCGCCAACACCGGCTATCAGGGCCGCCAGGCCGTGTATGAATTCCTCGAAATGAGCAACGCGCTAGTCGAAGCCGCCAACCACGGCGACCCCAACGAATTCATGCGCATCGGCCGCGAGCAGATGGCCGGCCACACCCTGCGCCGCGACGCCGTGCGGCTGGTGGTGAATGGCCGCACCACCATCGACGAAGCCATGCGCATCGCCACCCAACTCGATGAATAGGTAGAAGATGCCCGCCTTCACCTATCGCGGACGGACCGGCGCCGGCGAAGTCGTCAATGGCGTGCTGGAAGGCGCGACGCCCGGGGCGGTGGCCGACCTGCTGTTCGGCAGCGGCGTCACCCCGCTGGAAATCAAGCCGGCGCCCGCCAGTGCGCTGAAAAAGGACGGCGGCTCGGGCGGATCGGGCTTAAATTTCTTTGCGCCGCAAGTCCTGCACGTCGACATCCTGCTGTTCACCCGCCAGCTTTACACTCTGATGAAAGCCGGCGTGCCGATCATGCGCGCGCTGGCCGGCCTGCAGGAGTCGAGCGGCAATCCGGCGATGAAATCCCTGCTCGGCAGCCTGCGCGAAAGTCTCGATTCCGGTCGCGAACTCTCGGTTTCGCTGGCGCGCCATCCCAGGATATTCACGCCCTTCTATCTCGCCATGGTGCGGGTGGGCGAGATGACCGGCCGCCTTGAAGAAGTGCTGCTGCGCCTGTTCGACCACATGGAGTTCGAGCGCTTCATGCGCGAACAGGTCAAGTCGGCGCTGCGCTACCCCAGCTTTGTCATCCTGGCCATGGTGGCCGCCATGTTTGTCGTCAATATCTGGGTGATCCCGGCGTTCGCCAAGGTGTTCTCTGGCTTTGGCGCCGAGTTGCCGCTGATGACGCGCATCCTCATCGGCTTTTCCAACTTCATGGTCGACTGGTGGCACCTGCTGCTCGGCACCATCGCCGCCGCCGGCTTCGCCTTCAAGTCCTGGATCGGCACCGTGCACGGCCGCTATCTCTGGGACAAGATCAAGATGCGCATTCCCATCGCCGGCAAGATCGTCAGAAAAGCCACGCTGGCGCGCTTTGCGCGCAGCTTTGCGCTGGCCTCGCGTTCCGGCGTGCCGGTGATCCAGGCGCTCACCACCGTGGCGCAAACCGTCGACAACGCCTTCATCGCCGACAAGGTCGAACGCATGAGGGACCAGGTCGAGCGCGGCGAATCCGTGCTGCGCGCCGCCATTACCTCGCGCGCCTTTACGCCGGTCGTGCTGCAGATGATCGCCGTCGGCGAAGAATCCGGCTCGCTCGACGAGATGATGGAAGAAATCTCCGCCATGTATCAAAGCGAAGTCGAATACGAACTCAAGACCCTCTCGCAGCAGATCGAACCGATCCTCATCGTCGCACTCGGCGCGATGGTGCTGGTACTGGCTCTGGGCATCTTCCTGCCGCTGTGGGATCTGGGCGGCGTGGCGATGAAAAAGTAGCCTTACAGATTCGCAAAATCATTGTGGATCTGTAAATCCCATGGAACGGCAAACTGGTTTCAGCAAGTTCGAATTCGCCGTGGTGCTGGCCATCTTCGGCGTGCTCGCCACCCTCCTGCTCGACCGGCTGGTCGCTCTCGAACAGGCCACCGAACGACTGGAAGTCGAACTCACCGTGCGTCACATCAACACCGGCATCAAACTCGCCGTGAGCGAGCGCATCATGCGCGGCGAGGAAGCGCGCATTGCGAAACTGGTCGATGCAAACCCGCTCGAATTTCTCTCCCCGAATGTCGGCGCTGGCGAAATGGCGCAGCCGGACGCCGCCAACATGGGGACGGCGCCCACCTTGGCTGGTTGGCACTACGCCACGGACAGTCGCACCTTGAGCTACCGTCCGCGCCAGCGGGAAGCCTTCAATGGCCGTGAACACCTCGCCTGGCGCTACATCAGCCACACCGACGAACGCGGCCGCAGCGCCGGTTTACGGCTGGAACCGCTCAAGTAAGCGCCAATCCCGCCGTTAATCGACACCACACTTTAGCCTGACATTATGCTAACTTTCCACCCATGAAAAGCGCCAACCGATTTGCCCGGGGCTTCACGCTGATCGAGTTGATCATCGTCATCACCATCATCGCCATCCTGGCCGCCGTGGCCTTGCCGCGGCTGATCGACGCCCAGCGCGATGCGCGCATCGCCAAGGCCAACGCCATCTACGGCTCGATCCGCTCCGCCTCCGCCCTGGCACGGGCGCGTTGCGAACTTGACCTCGCATCCACCGCCACTCTGCCCGCTGCCAACTGCCAGGCTGCCCCGCCGCGCGTCAACATGGATGGCCTGTCCGTCGAGATCGTCAACCGCTACCCAGCCGCCACCGCTGCCGGCATTGATGCCGCCGCCGACCTGAATCTCACGGCAGACGGCCTGACCGCAAGCGCTTGCGGCAGCGCCCGCTGCTTCGACATCGCCGGCGGCACCGTGCCGAATTGCCGCATCAGCTACGCGCCAGCCACACTGGTTGGCACCCTCATTGCCGCGCCCGTGATTTCGGTCGTCACCACGGGTTGCTGAACCGTCATATTTTTATTCAACTTTTGACTTATCTCATGGAGGTAGCAAGCAATGAAACATAGCCGCATGCAACAGGGTTTTACGCTGATCGAGCTGGTGGTTGTGATCGTTATTCTTGGCATTCTGGCAGCGGTTGCGTTGCCGAGATTTGTGGATATATCTGCAGATGCGCGAAATGCTGCGGCACAGGGCGTTGCCGGGGCGATATCGTCAGGATCAGCTGTGAACTACGGTGCCAGGCTTGCCGGGAATGCGGCTGCTGTTGCAGTAAACACTGCAACGGAATGTACGCAGGCGAACTTGGCAAGATTCGTTACTGGAGTCACGCTTAACGCCGGAACTACCCTTGCCGATGCGACGGCAGCAGCACCTAACGGAACTTTTGATGTGCTGGCGTTGCCTGCTGGCGTCTGCACCCCCGCCACTGTACCTGCTGGTACAGCAGTAACCTGTGGAATCGCTGCTCGTGGAGGAACTGCAGTGGCTACTGTGACGCTTATTTGTACGGGAGCGTAAACGCAAAAAGGGCACAAATAGGGGACAGACCACGGTTTCCTGAAAACTTATAGTCAGCCCTGGCAACACGGCGGCCCGGAGCGATCCGGGCCGTTTTCATTGTGTGGTCACGGGGTTTCATGCAGGTGCATAATGCGCGCATGAATTTCGTTCTAACAGACCATGCGAAAAAAGAGGCGCTACGTCGGCAGATACCGTTGGAGTGGATCGAGTCGACACTTGCAAACCCCGAACAAATAATCTCGGGAACAAATCGTCGCAAGGTGTTGCAATCAAGAGTCGTCGCGGATGGCAAGACTTATCTCGTGCGCCTGATCATTGAGGACTGGCATAGCCCGCCGGTTGTCGTCACGGCGTATCGAACCAGCAAGATCGAAAAGTATTGGAGCAGAACATGAAAGCAGATTACGACAGCCAGGTCGATATCCTCACCGTCGTTTTCAGCGACGCCCCAGTCGAGGAATCTGACGAAATCAAGCCCGGCGTGATTCTCGATTACGACGCCATCGGCAATGTCGTCGGCCTGGAAATTCTTGACGCCAGCCACCGCGTGCAGAACCCCGCCGCCATGGAGTTTGCCGTCAGGGCAGCGTAGGTGGGGAGTCGGCGCTGGCAAGACGGCGCAAAGTTTCCCGGCGCGGCTTCGGCTAGAATTTCGGCATGAAATAAATAGGGGACAGACCACGGTTTCCTGAAAACTTATAGTCAGCCCTGGCAACACGGCGGCCCGGAGCGATCCGGGCCGTTTTGCTTTGTCCGCGGCACTGAATCAGCCCGGATTCCCGATACCGGGCAACTGTTTCACTTGGCGATTCCCAGGAATACGGCCAGGCAACGCTCAATTTCCACCAGCACATCCGCATCAATGCGCCCAAAGGCGGGGCCTATCTTGTCGCGCTTTACGGTCATGGCCTTGTCAATCATCACCTGCGAAGGCTTCTGCAAACCATTTTCGACGCTGGGCTGAACGGCGATGCGCAGCAGCGGAGCGGCAACCAGCGCGCTGGTCACCGGCAACACCGTAACGCTTGCATGTTCACCAAATTGGTCAGCCTGAATCACGAGGGCGGGTCTTGGTTTGCCAAAGTCGCCTTGCATGGCGATGGTCACAAAGTCACCCCGCCTCATTCCGTCCAACCGTCCACGTCAGCCAAGGTGTCATCCATAAAACGTTGCAGATCCTTGTCTGCCATGTCCGCTTGCGCGACAAGTCGAGACTGGCGGCGGCACTCCTCCGCGAAATCCGGCCGTCGCGTATCCGGCACCCAAATCTGCACCGGACGAAGCCCCGCCATGCGCAGCGAAGCTCGGTGCCTCTGAACTCGTATATTTACATTCGTCGCCGTCATCTCGTAACCCAACCCCGGAAATTGTTACATGAAACACTATACCCCTCTCCGCTGTTACATGCAACGTTTTGGACAGGGGCGCGGTTTTCTGAAAGTCGGCGCTGGCGGGACGGCGCAAAGTTTCCCGGCGCGGCTTCGGCTAGAATTTCGGCATGAAACGCCGCCGCCTGCTCATCCCCGCCATCTTCGTCGCCACCCTCGCCGGTGGTTACGCCGCGTATCAATATTTTGTCGCGCCGGCCGACAACCCGAGCTACAAGTTCGCGGCCGTCGAGCGCGGCCCGATCACGGCGTCGGTGTCCGCTACCGGCACGCTCAGCCCGGTGGTGGCGGTGCAGGTCAGCTCGCAGATTTCGGGGCAGATTCGCGAAATCCTGGTCGATTTCAACAGCCCGGTCAAAGCCGGGCAACTGCTCGCGCAACTGGCACCCGAAACTTATGAGCACCGCCTGCACCAGGCCGAGGCCGATCTTGAGGCGGCGCGCGCCACGGTGGCCGTGCAGCAGGCCGAGCTGTATCGCGCCCGCGTGAATCTGACGGAAGCCGAACGCGATCACGCGCGGAAGAAAACCCTGGTGGACAAGAATTTCATTTCGCCGGCCGAACTCGACAAGGCGCAAACCGTTCTCGAAGCCGCCCGGGCAACGGTGCGCGTCGTCGAGGCCCAGGCGCAAAACAGCGCGGCGCTGGTCAAGCAGCGCCTGGCGCAACTGGGACAGGCCCGGGTCGACCTCGGCCGCACCGAGATTCGCGCTCCCGCCGATGGCATCGTCATCAAGCGCAGCATCGAGCCGGGGCAAACCGTGGCGGCGAGCTTGCAGGCGCCCGAAATGTTTGTCATCGCCAGGAACCTCGCCGACCTGCGGGTCGAAACCGCCATTGACGAGGCCGACGTCGGCCGGTTGAAAGTCGGTCAGGAAGCGACCTTTACCGTCGATGCTTTTCCGGGCAAACGTTTCAAGGGCGCCGTCACACAGGTGCGCAAGTCGGCGCAGGTGGTGTCGAATGTCGTCTCCTACACCGTCATCATTGACGCGGCGAACCCCGAGCTAATTCTGCTGCCGGGCATGACGGCGAATGTGCGGATCATCACCGCCCAGAAGGACAGCGTGCTGAAAATCGCCAACGCCGCGCTGCGCTTCCGTCCACCCGATGATGAGAAGTCGACACCGGCGGCACGGCAACCGGGAAGCGGCGGCGGCATGGGTAAGGGCGGCGGCAGGCCGGGTGGCGCGGGCAAGCTGTGGATACTCGGCGCGAATGGCAAGCCGACGGCCATCGAGGTCAAGACCGGCATCAACGACGGCAAGGATACCGAGCTGCTCGACAGTGATCTGACCGAGGGGCGCGAAGTCATTGTCGGCACGGCTGCCGTCGAGAAACCCAAGCTGGCGGCGCCACGACTGTTCTGAGCGCTGGATGAATGCGCCGCTGATTCGCACTGCCGATCTCGCCAAGGACTATCTGCTGGGCGACACGCGGGTGCCGGCCTTGCAGGGGGTGTCCCTGGAAATCGCGCGCGGCGAATTTGTCGCGGTGATGGGGCCGTCGGGCTCGGGCAAATCCACTTTCATGAACCTGCTGGGCTGTCTCGACCATCCCAGCGGCGGCGAATACTGGCTCGATGGCGAAGCCGTCTCACGCCTGTCCGACGATGCGCTGGCGGGATTGCGCAACCGGCGCATCGGTTTTGTCTTTCAGCACTTCAATCTGCTGCCGCGCACCTCGGCGCTGGACAATGTTGCCTTGCCCCTGCTCTATCGCGGCCTGTCGACGGCGGCGCGCCATGAGCGGGCCGCGCAGCGGCTCGCCCAGGTGGGCTTGAGCGAACGCATCGACCATCACCCGGCGCAGCTTTCGGGCGGCCAACAGCAGCGCGTCGCCATCGCCCGCGCGCTGGTGGGCGACCCGGCACTGGTGCTGGCGGACGAACCAACCGGCGCGCTCGACTCGCGCACCGGCATCGAGATCATGGCGCTCCTGCAATCGCTCAATCGCGATGGCATCACCGTGGTGCTGGTGACCCACGAGCGCGACATCGCCGCTTATGCCAGCCGCATTATTAGCTTTCGCGACGGCCGCGTGGTCGATGATCGGACCAATGCACGCCGTGACGCCGGCGCCGACTTTGCGGCCTTGTCAGCATGAATTTCTACGCCACCTTGCTGATCGCCCTGAAAGCGCTGCGCGTCAATTTGTTGCGCTCCCTGCTCACCATGCTCGGCATCATCATCGGCGTGGCGGCGGTGATCGTCATGATCGCGGTCGGCAGCGGTGCGCAGGAGAAAGTCGAGTCGCAGATCAAAAGCCTGGGGTCGAATCTCCTCATGGTTTTTTCGGCTTCCACCTCCCAGGGTGGCGCGCGCGCCGCGGCCGGCGCCACCCACACCATCAGCGAGGACGACGCCTACGCCATCGCCCGCGAGTTGCCCGAATACCTCGTCGGCACCGCGCCCACCCTGCGCGGCAGCGGCCAGGTGGTCGCCGGCAACAGCAACTGGTCGACAACATTTTTTGGCGTCACGCCCGATTATTTCGATGTGCGCGAATGGTCACTGGCCGAAGGCCGGGCTTTCGAACCGGCGGAGGTCAACGGTGCGGCGAAGGTCGCGGTCATTGGCCAGACGGTCGCCACCAGCTTGTTCGGCGACGCCAGCCCGATCGATCAAGTGATCCGCATCCGCACCGTGCCGCTCACCGTGATCGGCGTGCTGGCCAGCAAGGGCCAGAATCTGTCCGGCAACGATCAGGACGACGTCATCCTGATGCCGATCACCACGGCCAGGAACCGCGTCATGGGCGCCACGGCGCTGGCCAAGTCGCGTTCGGTCGGCTCGATCAGCATCAAGGCAAGGGAGGGCGTCGACCTGAAGCTGGCAGAAGAAAAGGTGCGCGATCTGCTGCGCCAGCGGCACCGCCTGCAACCCGGCCAGGACGACGACTTCACCCTGCGCAACATGACCGAGATGCTGCAGGCGCGCGAGGAATCCTCGCGCGTGATGGCGATGCTGCTGGCCGCCGTGGCCTCGGTATCTCTTCTGGTCGGCGGCATCGGCATCATGAACATCATGCTGGTCTCGGTCACCGAGCGCACCCGCGAAATCGGCCTGCGCCGCGCGGTCGGCGCGCGGTCGGGCGACATCCTGCGGCAATTCCTCATCGAGGCCATCACCCTCTCGCTGATCGGCGGCCTGATCGGCGTGCTGCTGGGGCTGGGCGGCGCACAACTGATCGGCGAGATGGCCGGCTGGCCGATCAAGCTGTCGCCCTACGCAACGGCCCTGGCGGTCAGTTTCGCCGCCGCCATCGGGATATTCTTCGGTTACTATCCGGCACGCCAGGCCGCGCGCCTGTCGCCCATCGAGGCTTTACGTCACGAATAGCCATGGCACAAGAAATCGAACTCAAGCTCGCTCTCCCGGAAAACGCGCAACGCGCTTTCCTGCGTCATCCCCTCCTCCAGCAGGCCGCCCGCAAACAGACCTACCGGCTGACCAACCTGTATTACGACACCCCCGCGCGCGACCTGCGCCAGCGCGGCATCGCCTTGCGGTTGCGCGAACATGGCGGGTTCTGGCTGCAGTCAGTCAAGTGCGCCGGCCAGCGCGCTGGGGGCGTCTCGGCCCGCCCGGAATGGGAAACGCCCTACGCCGGGCATTTCGACTTCGCCGCCATCGACGACCCGGCCGTGCGCGACTGGCTTTCCCGGCCGAAGCTGCTGGCACGGATCGCCCCCGTCTTCGAGACCAATTTTCAGCGCACCGCCTGGACCTTCGAACTGCCCCGCGGCACGCGCGTCGAACTCGCCCTCGACCGCGGCTGGATCGTCGCCAACGGCCAGCGCCAGGCGATCTCGGAAATCGAGATCGAACTCCTCGCGGGCGAAGCCATGCAGTTGTTCGTCATGGCGCAGACCCTCGCCCAGCGCATCCCGCTCTCCCCCGCGCCGCTCTCGAAGGCCGACCGCGGCTACCGCCTGTGGCAGCAGCTCCCCGCCGCGCCCGTCAAGGCCGCGCCGATTCCGCTGGCGGCCAGCGCAGCGCCACTCGACGCCTTCCGCGCCATTGCGCTGGCCTGCCTCGACCACCTGCAGCAAAATCATCTGGGCGCCCTGGCCTGCGGCAACGCCGACCCCGAATACATTCACCAGATGCGCATCAGTACGCGCCGCTTGCGTGCGGCGCTGCGGCTGTTCGGGCCGCTGCTGCCCGACAACCTCGCGGCGGCACTCTTGCCGCCGCTGCGCGAACTGATGGCGGTGCTCGGTCCGGCCCGCGATCTTGACGTATTGCTCGCCGAGATCGCCGCGCCGGTACTGACAGCGCTCCCCGACGAACCACGCCTCGCCGCGCTGGTCGGCATCATCACCGAACGGCGCTTCGTCGCCCGGCAAGAAGCCTTGCGCTTCATGCGTTCGCCGCGTTATGGCTGCATCGTCTTGCAGGCCCTGGCGACTTTGCACGCGCAACCAGAAGCCGTAAAAGTCGGCGCTGGCGGGACGGCGAAGGCGGAAATGGGGTCAGACACGGGGACGGCGCTTACATTGCTCGAATTCGCGCAGAACCGTCTGCGCCGCCTGCGCAAGAAGGTGCTGGCACTCGCCGGAGAAACGCGCGTCGACAATCCCCCCTCCCTTCACGCGCTGCGCATCGACATCAAGCGCCTGCGTTACGCGCTCGAATTCTTTACCCCGCTGGCATCACCCAAAGCCCTGCGGCGCATGCTCTTGCACCTGACCCGCCTGCAGGACACGCTGGGGCAGATCAACGACCTCGCCAGCGCCGGCGAATTGCTGATGAGCTGTGCCGACGCCGATCCGCGCCTGCGCGAAGCCGTCACGCTGATCGGCGGCTGGCATGGCCCGCGTCACCATAAATTGCTGAAAGCCGTGCCGGCCGGACTCAAGCAACTGGGCCGCTTGCGCCTGCCCAAGCTGTCCGCCGGGCAAAACTGAGTACGGAGGGAATGAAGCAATGGAACTGATCCTGTGGCGTCACGCCGAAGCCGAAGACGCGAGCTTCGAAAAGTCCGATACCGAGCGCCGCCTCACCGCGCGCGGCGAAAAACAGGCGCGCGACATGGCTAAATGGCTGAAGCCCCGGCTGCCGAAAAAACTGAAAATTCTCGTCAGTCCCGCCACACGCACCCAGCAGACCGCGCACGCCCTGGCCCTGCCCTTCGAAATCGAACCGCGCATCGCCACCGGCGCCGAAGTCGATGACCTCATCGCCGCCGCCCGCCTCTCGATAACCCACGCACCGGAATATTCCGGCGCGGTTATCCTGGTCGGCCACCAACCCACGCTCGGACAGTTCGCCGCCCGGCTGCTCGCCGGCGTCAAGGCCGACTGGAGCATCAAGAAAGGCGCCATCTGGTGGTTTTCCCGGCAAAGCCGCGCCGAAGGCGATCAGGCCATGTTGCGGGCGGTGATGAATCCGGAGATGTTGCGCTGAACTGGCAATCTGCGGACCTTAAAAAGGAACCCCCGCCGAAGCGGGGTTTGTGTTGCAGAGGGCAATCCGATTAAACCGTGGTCTGTCCCCTATTTATTCCCTTTCTAGTTGATCAGCGGCAACTAGCCGGCATGTATTTTGCCGGAGTGCCGGTGCAGGCCCAGGTAATTTGCTGGCCTGCGGCAGCCGGGAAAGTCGGGGTCATAGTGGCAACAGCAGCACCAGCAGTTGCTGTCATGGTGGTGACGATAACGCCAGTTGCGTTTGCACAAGTCTGGCTGGCCAGGTTGGTGGTAGCAGCCGGGGCAACAAAGCCCGCACAAAGCGCGGTGGTGGCCGGGTCGCTCGTATAATTTTCGGTGACGAGGTTCTTAACTGCGCCAGCCTGGATCAAGCCTTCCGAAACACGGGCACGGATCGTGTAATCCTGATAGGCTGGCAACGCCACGGCAGCCAAAATACCAATAATCGCGACAACGATCATCAGCTCGATGAGGGTAAAGCCCTGTTGAATCTTACGCATGGTATCTCTCCTTGAGTTAGAGCACTTCAATCGTGCTGCAATCCATTATGCAATGACCGTGCCAGCTCGGCAAGCCCGATTTCGCCGGGAAGATTACGGAAGATCGGCAGTACGGGCGACGCTGGCGGGCTAAATGTGACAATTTTCGTCAGTTGACGCCGTCCTGCCAGCGCCGACTTTCATCGCGATAGCGTAGTTGGACGACTACCCACCGCGCAGCTTGTGGTAACTGTCGTGCAGCGCTTCGGCCTGCTCCCTGGCAAGCAACAGTTGCTCGGACAGTTGAGCGATGTTGTCGACGTACTCGCGAACAAGGCGGTTGCGCAGCAGGCGCATTTCCACCCAACTCTCGGCGTTCTCGATCAGCCCCAGTTGTTCGGCCCGGCGCAGGTTGTCGATGGCCGATCCGGGCAATTCGCCCACGCTGCGCAGGTAGATCGGCAGCAACTTGTCGACGAAGGTGTCCTGCATGCGGCAGAATTTGCTGGTGAACGACTCCAGCCGGTCGATGCCTTCCGGTGTTTCCAGCAGGGCCGCAAGACGCACGGCATCCAGCGGAGGTCCGTGGAACAGGCGTTCCCTGACGCCGCACAGAAGCCTGTCTTCCTTTTCGATCAAGGCAAGAATCTGCGCTAGGCGCTCGCGCAAATCGTTCATAAGCGGATGCCCTGCTTTCTCGCCTGAAGGTGTATCGGTTGCAGCGGCTCGTCCGGCTGGTGAAGCACGATGTCGAGCTTCTGTTCGCCGAGCCGTTCCTGTAGCGCCGCATTCAGCCGCAACACCTGGCGCCATGCCTGCTCCCGGCGTTCCGGCGTTTCCAGATAAAGATCGATGTCGCCACCGCGTCGACTGTCGTCCGTGCGCGAGCCGAAGAGCAGCACGCGCACCCCTTCGCCCATGACGCGGGCGACTTCGTCCTTGATGATTCGCTGCTGGAATTGGGTCAGGCGCATGGGGCTCATTGTATATAAGGTTGTCGGGGCTCGCGGCGAACAAACTCACGCCGTCCCGCCAGCGCC
>JAUSBB010000108.1 GCA_030652245.1 Rhodocyclaceae bacterium
CGAGACGTTCGCCAGCTTCGACTGCCGGGCGAGTCAGGATGATGCGCTCGACCAGATCACGCTCGAAGGCGTCGACGGCGGAAGCAACGGCGAGGTAGGTCTTGCCGGTGCCGGCCGGGCCGATGCCGAAGGTGATGTCGTGTTCCTGAATCTGCCGCAGATATTGCGCTTGATGCGGCGTGCGGCCGTGCAGGTCGGGTTTCCGCGTCAGCAGGCCGGCGGCGGGCTGGGCCACCCGATGGTGGTTTCTTAATTCGATCAAGCCCAGTTGAACGTCATCGACCGACAGCGGCAGCGTCGCCAGCGCGTAAAAGTGCTGCAAGGCCGCCGCGGCGAGGCGCGCCTGCCCCAGGTCGCCGTCGATGCGACAACGCGCCCCGCGGCGCGCAATCGTCACGTCGCAGGCCATCTCGATCTGCCGCAGATTTTCGTCGAGCGCGCCGCAAAGATTCGCCAGTTGCAGGTTGTCGAGCGGCTCGAACGTGACGGTGAGACTGCTGGTCTTCATCACCCGGTCAAGGCTGGCGCGCCTCGGCGGCGGAGAGGATCCAGACCCGATGGACCGCCCCGGCAAAATCGAGTTGATAGCGCACCCGCGCGGGGGTCGGCGCCATGGCCGGGAAAACAATCATGTTGGATGCGTCGCGAATCTGCGCGCCGGGGGAAAGCGGGTAGGTCTTGCTGTCAAT
Source organism: Rhodocyclaceae bacterium (assembly GCA_030652245.1). Taxonomy (GTDB): domain Bacteria; phylum Pseudomonadota; class Gammaproteobacteria; order Burkholderiales; family Rhodocyclaceae; genus Sulfuricystis. The sequence goes on from JAUSBB010000108.1 coordinate 690, forward strand.
CTGCACCTGCCCCTGCCCGAGGTTTCTCATCACGCCCTTCTGTGACTCGGCCGGCAGGACGCGCATGATCCCCGGCGGGGAAAGCTCTGGCGCGGGCGTCAGCAAGCTCTCGACGGCCGAACCGAGAACGGAACCAACAATGGCGGCGGTAAGCGGGTCCATGAGTAGACGGATGATAATCCGATTTTTCCAAGACGCAATTGCCCCGATTCAACGTGAAACCCCCGCAGTCTCGCCGCCGGGCCGCCCTTATCCCGCAATACGGGATAAGGGCTTTCTGGTGGCCCCCCTCTCCCCCCCCCCTCTCCCGCAAGGGGAGAGGGGAGAAAACCCCAGCAGTCTCGCCGCCGAGCCGCCCCAAGGCGAGACGGCACGCGCCGCCAGGCGCAACCCGCTCCACCGCCAATACAAAGCGCCCCGTGATAAGCGAGCAAAGCGAGCCGTTAAGAACCCCCCGCGAGGGGGCGAAGGGGGGCGGGCGTGTTTACGCGACAATGCGGGCATGGATTACGATCTCATTATCGTCGGCGGCGGCCTGGCGGGGTTATCGCTGGCGGTGGCATTGCGCCGCAGTCGACTCCGCGTGGCGGTCGTCGAAGCCCATGTGCCGGCGGCCGCGCCACCGCTCGGCTGGGATGCGCGCATCTACGCGATCAGCCCGGCCAATGCCCGGTTTCTCGACGCGATCGGCATCTGGCAACATCTCGACGCCAGCCGCATGACGCCGGTGCAGAAGATGGCGGTGCATGGCGATGGCGGCGGTACACTGGAATTTTCCGCCTACGACAGTGGAATTAGCGAACTGGCGTGGATCGTCGAGGGCGGCTTGTTGCAGCGGGAATTGTGGGAGACCGCGAAGCGCCAGGGGCATCTCGACCTGCTCTGTCCGGCAACGCCCGCCGGACTGGAGATCGGAGTTGATGCGGCGACGCTGACCTTGGCCGACCGGCGCAGCCTGACGGCCAAGCTGATTGTCGCCGCGGACGGCGCCGATTCCTGGACGCGAACCGCCGCGGGCATTACCGTCGATTTTCAGCCCTACGACCAACTGGGCGTGGTCGCCAATTTCGCCACCGCGCGGCCGCATCGCGGCACGGCCTGGCAGTGGTTTCGCGCCGACGGCGTGCTGGCCTGGCTGCCGCTGCCGGGCAACATGATTTCCATGGTCTGGTCGACGCCGACGGCGCACGCGCAGGAACTGCTGGCGCTCGATCCACAAGCTTTCTGCGCGCGGGTTGCCGCAGCGGGTAACGAGCCACTCGGCGCGCTCGAACTGGTCACGCCTCCCGCCGGATTTTCGCTGCGCCTGATGCGCGCGCCGCGCACCGTGGCACACCGCCTGGCCCTGATTGGCGATGCGGCCCACACCATTCACCCGCTCTCCGGCCACGGCATCAATCTGGGTTTTCAGGATGCCAAGAGCCTCGCCGCCATCCTGGCTGACTGCCCGGGGCATGTCGATTGCGGCACGCTATCGTGGTTGCGCCAGCACGAGCGCGCCCGGCGCGAGGAGGTGGTCGCGCTACAATCCGTCACCCATGGCCTGCAGAGATTGTTTGGCGCTCCGCAGTCACCCATTGCCGCCCTGCGCAACTTTGGGCTGAACTTCGTCGACCGCCTGCCAGTCATAAAGGACGCTTTGGTGCGCTATGCCATGGGTTGAGCGTGTCTTGTGTCTTGTTTCTTCTGCCCCCAACTTCCGGAGTTTTCATGAAATTCACTGCCCGATTCGCCCTTTGCAGCGGCCTGGCCGCACTTTTTTTATCCCAGGCCGCGTTCGCCAATGAGGCGGTGGTCAAGAAGGCTGTCGAAACCTGGCTGGGCAGCAGCGGCCCCAAGGTCGAGAGCGTGCGCAAAACCGGCGCGCTGGGGCTTTACGAGGTCCAGGTCGACGGCGAGTTGATCTATACCGACGAAAAGGTCACGCACATCATCATCGGCGAAGTCATCGAAGCGCAGTCGCGCAAGAACCTCACGGAAGAGCGCAAGCAAAAGCTCGCCCAGATCAAGTTCTCCGACCTGCCGCTCGACCTGGCCGTCAAGCAGGTGAAAGGCAATGGCAAGCGTCTGCTGGCGACCTTCGAAGACCCGAATTGCTCCTACTGCAAGAAGCTGGCGCAGGAACTGCAGGGCGTCAACGACGTGACGATCTACACCTTCATCTACCCGATCCTGTCGCCCGATTCGACCGAGAAGGCCAAGAACCTCTGGTGCGCCGGCGACCGCGTCAAGGCCTGGAACGATTTCATGATCAACAATCAGGCGCCCGCCAGCAAGAATTGCAACCATCCGACCGAAAAGGTGGTGGCTTTCGGCAAGAAGCTCAACATTCGCGGCACGCCGACGATGTTCTTCGCCGACGGCAGCCGCGTGCCGGGCTACATGCCAATGGCAACGCTGGAAAAGGCGCTCGACAAGGGCAGCGCGAGGTAAGGCCCGCCCTCCCCCGGCCCCTCCCTCCCGGGAGGGGTGACTGTTGACTCGCTGCGCTCGTTTGTTACGGGGAGCTCCCGTTCATACCTGGGAGCAGGTTGCGGCTGGCGCCGCGTGCCGCCCTGCCTCATTGGCCAATGAGGGCGGCCCGGCGGCAAGGCTGCTTTGGTGGTGGTTTCCTGCGCCGTCCCGCCAGCGCCGACTTTTAATCAATAGTGTGCGTCAACGTCCCACATGTCTGAGGTGAAGCGCGCCACGCGATTGCGTCCGCTCGCCTTGGCCGCATAAAGCGCGACGTCTGCAAACTTGACCACCTGCCAGAAGGTGTCGGAATCGCCCGGAAACTCGGCGACGCCGATTGAAATGGTTTTTTGCAGCATCCCGCCCGGCAGGGGAACCTTGGTGGCCTCCACCTCGCCGCGGATTTTTTCGGCGACCTTCATCGCCGCGTCGGCGCCGGTATCCATCAATGCCAGCAAGAACTCCTCGCCGCCGTAGCGCACCGCAATGTCTGATCTGCGCACGTTGCGCAGCAGGACATCGGCCAGGGTCTTGAGCACCTTGTCGCCGGCTTCATGGCCGTGGGTATCGTTGACCTGCTTGAAGAAATCGAGGTCGAGCATCAGCACCGTGATTGCGCTCTTGCGCCGCTGGCTGCCGGCAACCAGGGTGCTGATGTACTCTTCGAGGAAGCGGCGGTTGTAGAGGCCGGTCATGGCGTCGCGCAGGGAGTTTTCGCGCAGATGTTCCATCAGGCGCTTGGCTTCCAGCACCGGGCCGGCTTCACGCAGATAGACGGCGATGAAGGGTGTCATCAGGCGCGCCAGTGGGCTATGTTCGGCGGCAATGACCATCTGCACCACGCAGCCGGCGGAGCCGGTCTGGGTGATCGGCAGGCAGATGTGGCTATCGCCCGCCTCGGCCGGTCGAAACATCGTGCACAGCCCCGGAAAGTCGACGGCATTCACTTCGCGGCCGGTACGGCGGGCGCGGCAGAAAGAGGCATCGACCGTCACCTGCGGGTCGCAATAGCGACAGGCGACGCCGGCCTCGTCATCGATCAGGATGGGCGTCATGCGGTTCTTGCTGGGCGCGATCTCATAGATCGAAAAACGCTTGAAATCGTATTTGTTGCGCAGCATGTCGGCAAGCCGCAGATAGATGTCGAGTTTGGTCTGGTCTTCCTCGATGGCCTGCTTGAACTGCGCGACCGCCACCAGACTTTCAACCATTTCGGCGGTGAGCGCCAACTGGTTGCCACCGTCGTTGAGGTGATGCCCCATCAACTGGCCGACCCGGGTGCGAATGGTGGTCACCTCGCGCTCGAGAAACTCCATCAGATGATTGATGTTCAGGGCGATGTCATCGAGTTCGTCCGCGCTATGCCGCCCGCCCGCCCGCCCGCCCTGTAGTCGAATGCGGCCGGAGAAATCTCCCCCCACCGCCTGCGCGGTGACCTCCTGCACGGCATGGGCCGTGTCCGCGAGCGGCTTCATCATGCGCCGCAGGATCGCCAGACCGGCCAGGGCGACGAGGAAAACCGCCAGACTGATCAGGCCCACCGCGATGAGGCCATTGCGGCGTTTTTCGGCGAGCGGAATGTCGATGGCCACCACGCCCAGCACCGTGCCGACGCTGACGACATGGCATTGCAGACAGTTGGGCGTGCCGAGATCGTTGGCGACATAGGGGATCAGTGCTCGGTACACCAGCTCGCCACTGGTAGACGTCTTCTCGAACGATGCCTTGCCCGTGACCATGGCCAGATCGATCCCCCCGGTTTCCTCGCCGTTTTTCACGCCGGCGTGGTCGAGGGCGATGCCCGGCCCGAACTGATTGACCACCGCCGGGCCGCGGATCACCCGCACCCTCTGCACACCGGGCACCGCGGACAAGCGGGTGAGAAATTGCTGACGCTTGTCGATGGTGCCGTGGATCATGCTCTCGGTGAGTCCGACCTTGACCGTTTCAGCCACCGAACGCGCATGCATCTCGGCGGCATAGATCGAGAAGTAATGAAAACTCAGCGCGGAGAACGCCGTCAGCACCAGGAGCAGCGCCACCAGGGTGCTGACGTAGAACATCATGGTCTTGTCTTTGAGATTCATCGCTACCGCCCGAGAGTGAGGAATTCGTCGTGCACGATACGCAAATTTCGGTGGATATCCCGCCGTGAGAAGTGGTTTTTCCTGCCTTATTTCAAGGCCTTATTTCAAGGCACATGGCCGCGCGGCAGCAGCACCCACATCATGCCGCGCTGTTTCATCCGGCCGGCCTGATTTCCCGCTGCCACGCCACTGCCCCAGTAAAAATCGGCGCGCACCGCGCCCTTGATCGCACCGCCGGTATCCTGCGCCAACATCAGGCGAGTGAGCGCCTGCTCGCTGTCGGGTTGGGTGGTGGCCAGCCACACCGGCGCGCCGAGCGGCACATGGCGCGGGTCGACGGCGATCGAGCGTTCCGGCGTGAGCGGCACGCCAAGCGCGCCGGGCGGCCCGCTGCCCGTCGCGGGCAATTCGCGGAAAAACACCATGCTCGGATTGACGTTCAACAGTTCCTGCATGCGGCGCGGATTGGCCACTGCCCAGGCCTTGATGCCCTGCATCGAGGCTTCGTGCGCGCGCAACTCGTTTTGCTCGATCAACCATTTGCCGATCGAGCGATAGGGGTGGCCGTTCTGGTCGGCGTAACCGATGCGCACGCGGCTGCCATCGTCGAGAAGCACCTGCCCCGAACCCTGAATCTGCAGGAAGAAAAAGTCGAGCGGGTCATCCACCCACAACAAGGCAGCGTCGGCGCGTTCCACTTCCTGCGTCGTCCAGTTGGCGCGGTCATGGTAGGGCACCAGCTTGCGGCCTTCGATGCGGCCGCGCAGGCGCAGGTGCTTCAATTCCGGATAGAGCGCGTCGAGCTCGACGACGATCAGGTCGCTGGGCGGGGCGAACACCGGCGTCAGGTAGGGCGCTTTTTTTGCGCGGCTGCCGCGGATCAGAGGCTCGTAATAACCGGTAACCAGGCCAGTCCGGCCGCCGTCCGGCTGGGTGAGCGCCCAGGGCTGAAGCTGGCCTTCAAACCAGGCGCGCGCCGTGTCACCAGCGCCGACTTTTGCGGTTAGTGCGGATTCACAGCTTGCCCGCCAGAGCGAGCGCTTTACCAACGTGGCGCAGGACGCGCGAAACGCCTCGAAGGCCGGCAAGGGGTCGTCGCTGGCCCAGTCGGGCAGATCGCTCCAGGCGGCGGGCTGCAGAGGCTTGACCTCGGGCTTGACGGGCTCTACACCCGGACAAACCGGACAGGCCGGGCAGGGCGGACAAACCGGCGGCGCTGGCAGCGCGGCGCAGCCGGCCAGCAACAGCGCCAGCAGGAAAGCCGGGAACATGGGCATGGTGAATCTGCTAAATTGAACGGTCATCAAGGAACGAAAGCTTAACCGATGCAAGCCCTCGAAACACTGCTGGCACGACTCGAAAGTTTGGTCGGGCGCGCCGAATCCCTCTTGCCGCAGCCGCCCGCGCCGCCCGACTGGCGCGCGGCAACCGCCTTCCGCTGGCGTGTCGTAGCGGGGCGTGGTCGCCTGGAACCGGTGCGCCATCCCCATCGCATCCAGCTTGACGACCTGCTCGGGGTCGCCGATCAAAAAGCCGCCATCGTGCGCAACACGCGCCAGTTCATCGCCAACCGCCCCGCCAACAACGTGCTGCTCACCGGCGCCCGCGGCACCGGCAAGTCCTCGCTGGTCAAGGCGGTGCTGGCCAAATTCGCCCCGCGCGGCCTGCGTCTGATCGAGGTCGACCGCAACGACCTGGTCGGTCTGCCGGAAATCATCGAACTGGTCGCCGACCGTCCCGAGCGTTTCATCGTGTTTTGCGACGACCTTTCCTTCGAAGCCGCTGAACCTGGATACAAGGCGCTGAAAAGCGCGCTCGACGGCTCCATCGCCGGCCCGCCGGAAAACCTGCTGATCTACGCCACCTCGAACCGCCGGCATCTGATGCCCGAGCGCATGGCCGAGAATCTCGAAACCACGCACACGGCGGATGGCGAAATCCATCCCGGCGAAACCACCGAGGAAAAAATTTCCCTGTCGGAACGTTTCGGCCTGTGGCTGTCGTTCTATCCCTTTGACCAGGATCAATATCTCGACATCTGCGCGCACTGGCTGCAGCGCTTCGGCGTGGCTGAAAAGTCGGCGCTGGCAGGACGGCAAGAGGAAACCTGTTTGTCCCGACTTTCGGCGGAGGCTAACTTCGGCGCCGCCGAAGTTAAGCGTAGCGGCCGGAACCAAAAGTCGGCGCTGGCGGGACGGCCTCATTGGCGTCAAGATGCGTTGCAGTGGGCGTTGCAACGCGGCGGACGCTCCGGGCGCATCGCCTGGCAATTCGCCCGGGATTTTGCCGGACGGCAAAAGTGAAGCTGACCGAAGTCGCCGCCGCCGTCATCCTGCGCGCGGACGGGCGCTATTTGCTTGGCCAACGCGGCCCTGGCAGCTTCTATCCCGGCTACTGGGAATTTCCCGGCGGCAAGGTCGAGGCCGGCGAAACGCCCAGGGATGCCCTCATCCGCGAACTTCACGAAGAACTCGAAATCGAGGTGCTGGCCGCGACGCCCTGGATCGTGCGCGAACACCGGTATGAACACGCCCATGTGCGGCTGCATTTTTTCCGCGTCACCCGCTGGCGCGGCGAATTCCACGATCATGTGCATGCCGCCCTGGCCTGGCAGCACCCGGCGGCGCCCATTGCGTCGCCCATGTTGCCCGCCAACGGGCCGTTGCTCGCCGCCCTCCGGCTACCCGCTGTGTACGGCATCACCCACGCCTGGCAGATCGGTGTCGCGGCCCAGCTTGCGGCGCTCGACGCGGCACTGGCGCGCGGCCTGCGGCTGGTGCAGTTGCGCGAAAACGCCTTGCCGGAAATCGAGCGCGCGGCCTTCGGCGCGGCGGCAGTCCTCCGCTGCCGGCGGCATGGCGCGCGGCTGCTGGTGAATGGCGATGCGGAACTCGCCCACGCCATCGACGCCGACGGCCTGCACCTGCCGGCGCGCCAACTCATGGCCGAGCGAGAGCGGCCACCTTTCCCGCTCGTCGGCGCATCCTGCCACGAGCGCCGGGAACTGGAACATGCCGCGCGCCTGGGGCTGGATTTCGCCGTGCAAGGCCCGCTCAAGCCGACGGCCTCGCATCCCGGTGACCCGGGCATCGGTTGGGAAAATTTCGCCGGATTGATTGCCGGCCTGCCCATGCCCGTCTATGCGATCGGCGGACTGTCGCCCGCGGACCTGCCGGAAGCGCTCGCCGCCGGCGGCCAGGGCATCGCCGCTATTCGCGCGGCTTGGAGTTAGTGTCGGGAATGACGAACTCGTCGGGCGGCGCCGCGGACGGCACGCGATAGCTGTCGCTCGCCCACGCGCCCAAATCGATCTGGCGACAACGCTCGGAACAAAACGGGCGGAACGGGCTTTGCGGCCCCCACGCCACCGCCTTCCCGCAGTGCGGGCAATTAACGCTGCGCGCGGCCATCACAAATTACAGAAAGTCAGGTCGAACTCGATATCCGCTTCCGATTGTTTCGGTCGTCCGCCGATGTCGGGAACGGTGAAGCGCACGTTGAGGGCATATTTGTTGGCACTGATTTCAGGCACGGCGGCAGAATTGGCCGACAGGCGCAGCCGGACCAACTGCGCGGTGCGCCCGGACAGCATCAACTGGAAGGCGCCGTGCGGGGCGACCTGCTGCTCGGCCCGGCCGGACGAGCGCAACAGACGCAACACGATGCCCAGCGCGGCGCGAATCGGCAAGAGCGGCTTGATCCAGCCGGTGAGATCGACACGCCGCTGCGCCGGGTCGCGGTTCAACCAGTAGTGATAGGAAGGCAGGTCGAACTCGCAGACGCCGCCGGGAATGCCCGTGCGGTTCTTGATGCCCATCAACCATTCGTTCTCGCGCAGGCACTGGCCGGTTTTACCCTGCATGGCCAGGAGCGCCGCCGAGCACTGCTCGATTTCGTACAGGGCGCCCGAGAGGGCATCCTCCGAAATGTCGGGGTTGTTGCGAAAGGACAGGAGGATTTGCCGTTGCCGCTCCAGTTCCTGCACCAGGTCGAACTTGAGGTCGGCACGGCCGGCAATCTCAAGAATTTCGAACAGGGTGACGATCGCGACATGATGCTCGTTGGGGCCATCGAGATCGGCGAAATAAAGCGTCCGCTCGAACAGATCCTCAAGACGCAGCAAGGTGCGGATACGCTCATTCAGCGGGTATTCGTAGGTGATCACGCGCCGGCCCGTTTGGAAATAGCCAGAATTTTGACTGATTCGTCCATAAATCTCAACTTGAGCTCGGGCTGAAAACACCCGCAATCATCGCATTGAGATTTTTTGCCAGTTGCAAGTAGCGCTCGTGCAGCAAGGCGACCTGCGCTGCCAGCTTGTCCAGGCCGGCGTCGTTGATGATGACGTCGTCCGCAGCGTCGAGGCGTTCCTGCCGCTTTGCCTGCGCCGCCAGGATTTTTTCGACCTCGCCACTGGATAGGCCGCTCCGGGCCATGGTGCGGGCAATCTGGATTTCTTCTGGACAATCGACGACCAGCACGCGGCCGACCCGCTCCCGATAGGCACCTGACTCGACCAGGAGCGGCACGACAAGAACAATGTAAGGAAAGTCGGCGCTGCTGGCACGGCGTATTTCCTCGTCGCAGGCGGCGCGAATCAGCGGGTGCAGGATGGATTCGAGGCGAATCCGCTCCGCCGGATCGGCAAACACGCGCCGCCGCATGGCGGCGCGGTCGAGCGCCCCGCCGTCGGTCAGCGCGGCCGGGCCGAATGCGGCGGCAATGGGCAGGATGGCCGCCCCCCCCGGCGCAGTCAGCTCGTGCGCGATGGCATCGGTATCAATAATGGCGGCGCCCAACGCGTCAAAGCAGCGCGCCACCTCACTCTTGCCGCTGCCGATGCCGCCGGTCAGGCCGACAATGAAGGTCATGGCGCGGCGCAGTCCGCGCGCGAGGCCTCCCCCAGAGGGGCCATGATCTCAGGGAGTTTTCGGGTCAGCTCATCCGCGGGCGCACGCAATTCGACCGCAAATTTATCCGGCGACAGTTCGCGCCGGGCGAGTTGCGCCGAGCGCACGCCCTTCTTCGCTACCGCCTGCAGAAATTCCTCGGCCAGCGCCTGGCTGCGAAACACGCCCAGCGATACCGTAAAGGGGCCCAGCGCCGCGTCCTCGACGATCTGTCCCTCCTTGACGCCGAGCTGGCGCAGTTCCGTTCTCTTTTTTTCCGCCACGGCCCGACTGGGCAACTGGGCAATCACCACCCAATGGCCGCTCGTTTCTTTCTCGGGAATCAGGGTGAGCTGCCAGCCCGGCGCCTCGGCCACGCCACTCTTTTTAATGGTTTCAGCGGCGGCGGCGGAAAGTCCTTCGATGCGCTGGCAAAGCCGCGCCGCAGCGGAGGTAGCAGGTGCTGCCCCCGCCGCGAGAATGCGCAGCTTGTCCGGCTCGATCTGCTGCCGCAGACGTTCCGGTTCGCGCCCCGCATCCGCTGCGCCCAGATGACCCTGGCCCCAGGCGAGCAGCAGCAGATTGGCGAGCAGGAGAGCGAGGAACGCGAGGCGCATGCAGCCGGTCAGCCGACCTTGGGCAGATGTGCCAGCGAAGCCCGAATCGCCTCGGCCGGATACTCGAAGTCCTCCAGCTTGCCGGCGAAATAGCTTTCATAGGACGACATGTCGAAGTGCCCATGGCCGGACAGGTTGAAGAACAGCGTCTTCGGCTCGCCGGAGGCCTTGCAGCGCAACGCCTCGTCGATGCAGGCACGGATGCCGTGGGCCGATTCCGGCGCCGGGATGATGCCCTCGGCGCGGGCGAACATCACGCCGGCCTCGAAGGTCCCGGTCTGCGGCACCGCCACCGCTTCAATCAGCTTTTCGTGGAACAACTGCGAGACCAGCGGGCTATCACCGTGGTAACGCAAACCGCCGGCATGAATGCCCGGCGGCATGAAGTCGTGACCCAGCGTGAACATCTTCATCAGCGGCGTAAACCCTGTGGCGTCGCCGAAGTCGTAGGCATACACGCCCTTGGTCAGCGTCGGACAGGAGGCCGGCTCGACCGCCACCATGCGGATCTTCTGCGCGCGCTTGTCACCCGCCGCCGCATCGCCGAGGAAGGGGAAAGCAACCCCGCCGAAGTTGCTGCCGCCGCCGCAGGGCGCAAAAATCATGTCCGGATATTCGCCGATTTTTTCGAACTGTTTCTTGGCCTCAAGGCCGATGATGGTCTGATGCAAGATGACGTGGTTCAGCACCGAACCCAGCGCGTATTTGCTGCCGGGCACGGAAACGACCTCCTCGACCGCCTCGGAAATCGCGATGCCGAGACTGCCGGGATTGTTCGGGTCTTTGGCCAGGATGTCGCGGCCGGTTTTGGTCTGGTTGCTTGGACTGGCCAGCACCTCGCCGCCCCAGGTCTGCATCATCAGGCGGCGGTAGGGTTTCTGGTCATAGCTGACCTTGACCATATACACCCGCACCGGGAGGCCGAACATCTGGCCGGCGAAGGACAGCGCGCAGCCCCATTGGCCGGCGCCGGTTTCCGTCACCAGCCGTTGGGTGCCGGCAATCTTGTTGTAATAGGCCTGTGGCACGGCGGTGTTGGGCTTGTGCGAACCGGCCGGCGAGACACCTTCGTACTTGTAAAAAATCTTCGCCGGCGTGCCGAGCATCTGTTCCAGCCGCTCGGCGCGGCACAGCGGGCTGGGGCGCCACAGCGCATAGATCTTGCGCACTTCATCGGGAATGGGAATCCAGCGCTCCGCCGACATTTCCTGTTCGAGGATCGGGCCGGGGAAAATGGCCAGCATCTGCTCCGGGCCGACCGGCTGGCCATCTGGCCCCAGCGGCGGCGCCGGCGGATTGTTCAGATCGGCGGCGATGTTGTACCAATGTGTCGGAATCTCGGATTCGTCAAGAATGACGCGCGTCTGACTCATGCTTCCCTCCCGGATGGATGATTTTTGGAAAAACCGCAACCATACTTCAAATGTGCTCGCGGTCAAGGGTGATTGCGCGCGCCAGCCCCGTGAGCACGAGGTTGTCGACGCAGGAGAGCGGCAGTTGCAAGTGCGGCAGCAGCGCCTCGGCCGCGCCGCCGGAGATCAGGCAAAGCAGGTCGGCGCCTTGCAAATGACGCGCCATTCGCTCGATGGCCCCCAGCGTGGCGGCAAGGCAGCCGCTGACTATCGCATCGTCGGTATTCGTCGGCAATTCGCGGTAGACGCCGTGCGCAACGGGTAAGCCGGCCGTGTTGCGGGCCAGCGCCTGGCGCATGAGTGCCAGGCCGGGAAGAATCAGACCGCCGCGAAATACGCCATTCGCATCGAGCACATCGATGGTCGTGGCGGTGCCGGCCATCACCACCAGCGCCGGGCCGTCATGCAGGGAACGCGCTCCGATCAGCGCCGCCCAGCGGTCGGCGCCAAGTTGCGCGGGGTTATCGTAACCATTGCTGACGCCGCCCGCCGCCGAGCTGCTGCGAAACCAGTCGAGCGGCACGGACAGGCTTGCGGCGAGCGCTTCGATGCGCGCCGCCACCGGCTCGCCGGCGACGTTGCAAGCCAGAACGCGCGATGGCCGCGCCGGCAATGCGTCCATCAGTTGGCCGCTTTCGGCATGCGCGAGGACGCCGCTCCCCTGCCAGGCCTGGCCATCCCACAGACCCCACTTGAGCCGCGTGTTGCCGGCATCCAGACACAGGATCATGCCACCCCCCGCAACGATACTTCGCCGGACAGCACCCGCTCGATCTGCCCGGCAACTTCCAGCAGCAGCGCCCCATCGGCGGCGACACCGCGACAAATCCCCGCGCGCGGGGCGGCGAAATCGGACAGCAGTTGTATCGGTGCATCCGCAAAGGCGTGCCGCGCCAGCCACGCATCGCGCTGACCGGCAAAGCCTTCACGCGTAAAGTTTTCCAGTACCGCCAGCAACTCGGTCAGGATGACCGCCAGCAGGCCGCCGGGATCGCCCGCGTAATCCAGCGCCGCGCTCCGCGCCCGCAAATCGTCCGGCAGCGTCACCGGCAGGCGCAAGTTCAGGCCGATGCCGATCACCGCCACATGCGGCGCACCGGGCAACAGTTCAATCAGAATCCCGCCGAGTTTCCGGCCGCCCAGCAGCAGGTCGTTCGGCCATTTGAGTTGGATCGCCGTCCATTCACTACACGGCGTGCCGGCTGACGCCGTCCCGCCAGCGCCGACTTTTATGCCCCCCCACGCTCGCAAACCCGGCTCGCTGCCCCCCACAGGGGGGCTGGCGTCGGCTTGGGGCGGCCCGGCGCCGACTTTCTCCAGCGCCCGCGCCAGCGCAACACCGACGGCCAGCGACAGTCCGGCGGGCGAGGTGCCCGGCGCAAAGCGCCACAACAGGGAAAAGCTCAGGCTGTCGCCCGGCGCGGAAATCCACGCGCGCCCGCGCCGGCCGCGCCCGGCGGTTTGCCTTGTCGCAATGACGATCGCGCCCCCGGGCGCGCCCGCTTCGGCGCGGGCGAGCAGCACGGCATTCGTCGAATCACATTCGTCCAGCCAGTCGGCGTCGAAGCGGCAAGCCTGACTGCCCAGGGCCAGGGCAAGCGTGGCAAGACTTGAAGGCGTTGCGGCGGCGGCTGACATGGCGTGACTATGTTGGTGGGCCCGGTCAGACTTGAACTGACGACCAAAGGATTATGAGTCCTCTGCTCTAACCAACTGAGCTACAGGCCCGGAAAACCCTACTCGGTGCCATCAAGAAAACTGCGCAGCTTTTCCGAGCGCGACGGATGACGCAGCTTGCGCAGGGCCTTGGCTTCGATCTGGCGGATGCGCTCGCGGGTGACATCGAACTGTTTGCCGACCTCTTCCAGCGTGTGGTCGGTGTTCATCTCGATGCCGAAACGCATGCGCAGCACCTTGGCTTCGCGCGGCGTCAGGCTGTCGAGCACGTCCTTGGTGATGTCGCGCAAGCTGGCGAACAGCGCGGCGTCGGCCGGCGCCAGCGTGGCCTGATCCTCGATGAAGTCACCCAGATGCGAATCGTCGTCGTCACCGATCGGCGTTTCCATCGAGATCGGCTCCTTGCTGATCTTGAGGATCTTGCGGATCTTGTCCTCGGGCATTTCCATCTTCAGCGACAGGGTGGCCGGATCGGGTTCCGATCCAGTTTCCTGGAGGATCTGCCGGCTGATGCGGTTCATCTTGTTGATGGTCTCGATCATGTGCACCGGGATGCGGATGGTGCGTGCCTGATCGGCGATCGAGCGCGTGATGGCCTGACGAATCCACCAGGTCGCGTAGGTCGAGAATTTGTAGCCGCGGCGGTATTCAAACTTGTCGACCGCTTTCATCAGGCCGATGTTGCCTTCCTGGATCAGATCGAGAAACTGCAGGCCGCGATTGGTATATTTCTTGGCGATCGAAATGACCAGGCGCAGGTTGGCTTCT
>JAUSBB010000121.1 GCA_030652245.1 Rhodocyclaceae bacterium
AGGAAGAAATGGGCCGCCTCGGACTGGACGATCAGGAAATCGACGCCATCGTCGCCTTCATGCTGACATTGACCGACGGCTACACCCCGTAGCGCCAGCGCCAGTCTGATATCGCCATTAATAACTTCTTTCAGATGATAATCATTCTCATCTATTATGAGAATAGTTCTCATCTTGGAGGTTTGCCATGCGTTTCATGCGTTCAGTCACCTGTGTAGTCGTCTTGGCCGCCACGGCAGCGGCGTACGCGGCGGGTGAAGAATCGACACCCGACTACGCAAGCAACACCGCCATCGGCGACCCGGGCGGGCGGCGTACCGCGTTGTTCAAGCAGGGGTTGTCCATCGAGGCGGGCTACAAACTCGACTATCTGAGAAATCGGGCCGGGGGGGGCGATCCGGGCGGCGCCAGCATGCGCAACCTCGATTTCAAACTGCGCGCCGACCTCGATCGCCTGCTGGGCTTGCCGGGCGCCTCGGCCTATCTGCATGTACTCGACAACCGCGGCGCCGGCATCAACGCGCGCCACCTCGGCAGCCTGATGGGCGTCACCAACGTCGAGGTGCCGGTGCCCACCACGCGCGTCTTCCATGCTTGGGTGCAACAGACTTTCATGGCGGAACAATGGTCGCTGCTGGCCGGTCTGTATCCGATCGACTCGGAGTTTTCAGTGATGGAATCGGCCAGCGTGCTGCTGCACCCCGCCTATGGCCCGCCGGCCGATCTGGCGCTGACGCGCGGCCCCTCGATCTTCAACAATTCGGCGTTCGGTCTGCGCCTCAAGTGGCAGTCGCCCGACCGCACGCGCTACGCCATGGGCGCCATTCTCGACGGCATCCCCGGCGACCCGCATCAGCCCAAGGGCACCCACATCCGCTTCAACAAGGGCGACGGCAGCTTCACCATTGCCGAAATCGGCTGGACGCCCATCGAGTTCGGTCATGTATTCGAACCGACCGGCCCGACGCGCATGCTGCAAACGCCGGAACTCAGGACGCACGAAAAATACGAGGGGCACGGTAAATATGCCGCCGGTCTCTGGCGTTACAGCAGCCAGGTCGATGACCAGTTCCAGACCGATGACGCCGGCAATCCGCTCAAAAAACCGTCCTGGGGCGGCTATCTGTTCGGCGAGCGCAGCCTGTTCGGCATCGGCGACGAGCCAGGACGCTATCTCACCGCCTTCGCCCGCTACGCCTTCACCGATGGCGATTCGACACCCATCCGCTCACAGATCAACCTGGGTGTCAGCGTGCGCGGCCTGTTGGCCGCCCGCACCGACGACATCCTCGCGCTGGCCTGGACGGAAGGGCGCCTTGCTTCGAAGTATCGCGCGGCGCAGTGGCGCGACGCTGGCAGCGTAACCACGCGCAACGAAACAGCGGTCGAACTCACCTACCGCGCCGCCCTCACTCCCTGGCTGAGTTTTCAGCCCAACCTGCAATCGGTCCGCCATCCCGGCGGCGTGGCGGACGCGCCCAACGCACGCCTGGCCGGTTTCCGGCTCGAAATCCAGCTCTGAAAAGCCGGTGCTGGGAAGACGGTAAGAGCAAATTCGCTCGCTTCGGCTTTCGGTGGAGGCTAACTTCGGCAGCGCCGAAGTTAAGCGTAGCGGCCGGAACCAAAAAAGTCGGCGCTGGCAGGACGGCGGCTCAATCGCCGTCATCATCCAGCGGCCACAACTCGTGCGCATCGAGCAGCAGGCGGTAACGTGCCTCGTTGGCGTCGAGTTGCGCCTGCGTCGCGGCCAGCCGCGCCTCGATGGCCTGGCGACGCGCGGTCTGTAAATCGCCGAACTGGCCTTCGCCCAGCCGCCAGGCTTTCTCCAGCAGGCGGGCGTTGCCTTCCATGCGCGCCGCCACGTCGGCAAGACGCCCCCATGTCGCGTGGGAACCTTGCGCCAAACTGATGGTGCGCCGCGCTTCTGCCTCGACGCGGGTCAGCGCCAGCGCCTCCCGCGCATAGGCGGCGTCGGCTTCGGCCGTGCCGGCGCGGGCGCTCGCGGCGCGCGCCGCGCCCGGCAGGGGGATCGTCACCTGCAAACCGACCACGCGCTCCTGACCGTCGCGTTCGCTTGCCAGCTTCAGGCCCAGCGTGGGGTCGGGCAGGCGCTCGGCATCGAGTTGCCGGGCGAGCAGCGTGCCGCGCCGGGCGGCGGCGCGCGCCACCGCCAGCTCGTGATTGTGGGCAAGAATGCGTTCGCGCCACTGAGCCGGACTGTCCGCGACGCTCTGCGGCGCCGACGGCACGAGCGCTTCCGGCAGGGCGATGCCGGGAAAGTGCTGCGCCAGCTCGCTGGCGGCGCGCTCGCGGCGTGCCTGCGCCTGCATCTGCTGGGCTTCGGCCTGGACAAGCTGGGCCTCCGACAAGAGGGCTTCCAGTTTCGCCGACTCACCGGCGCCGACTTTCTTCAGGATGGCCGCGTGCTGCGTGCGCAGCACCGCTACCTGTGCCGCCCAGTCGCGCGCGGCGGCGCCTTCGCGTTGCCAGTCGAACCAGCTTTTCAGCAACAAGCGCGCGCTTTCGTGCAACGCGTCGCCCAAAGCGAATTGCGCTTGCGCGACGCCGGCGGCGCCGATCTCGGCATCGCGTGCGCTCTTGCCCGGCAGCCGGATGGCCCGCTCGATGCCGATCTCGTGATCGCGCGTAGCGATGTCTGGCGCACGTTCGTTGCGCCGCTGGCTGGCGAGCTTGAACGCAAATTCGTGCGGACCGGCGGCCAGCCGGTCGCGGTTGGCGGCTTCGGCGCGCAAGCCGGCTGCCGCCGCGCGCACCAGTGGGTGGGCACGCAGCGCCGGCGCCACCTGCGTCGCGGGCGGCAGATCGGGCGGATCGGCAGCGAAGACCGCAAACGGGCACAGCAACAACAATCGGATCAGGCGGCTAAGAAACTCGCCGGGCCGCCCCAAGAGTTTCTTGCCCCTTGAGGGGAGAACCGAGCGCAGCGAAGGTTTGCGGGGTGGGATCATATAAGGCTCCCGGATTCGGCCACGGGGCTCAGCCACCAGACCACATCGCTGCTGTGCAGATCGACGCGCAATTGCGCCAGCAGGTCATGGACATGCCGTGCATCCATCAGGATTTCGATCTGCACGCGGGAGGCTGAGCCGCGCACCTGCTCGGCCGCGCTGGCAATGCTGGCCGGGTCGCCATGACCCTCGACGCGATGGGTGATGAACGGGCCGACCCAGTCGGGATGTTTCAACAACAGGTCGAGGATCTGGTCCTTCAACGCGTTGGGCAGAATCAGCTTGAGGCAGGCATCGAGGCGTTTGGTCATGTAGATTATTTTCCCCAGCGTTGGTAAAGAATCGGCAGCATCACCAGCGTCAGCAGCGTCGAGGTCACCAGCCCGCCGATGACGACGATGGCCAGCGGCCGCTGGATTTCCGAGCCCGGGCCGCTGGCGAAGAGCAACGGCACCAGGCCGAAGGCGGCGATGCTGGCCGTCATCAGCACCGGCCGCAGGCGCCGCTTCGAACCCTCGATCACCACGCGTTCGATTGGCATACCCTGGACGCGCAACTGATTGAAGTGGGAGATCAGCACCAGGCCGTTCAGCACCGCAATACCGAGCAGGGCGATGAAGCCGACCGAGGCCGGCACCGAGAGATACTCCCCGGCGATGAGCAGCGCAAAGACGCCGCCGATCAGCGCGAACGGGATATTGACGAAGACCATCGCCGCCTGGCGCACCGAATTGAAGGTGGTGAACAGGATGTGGAAGATCAACAGCAGCGCCACCGGCACCACTTGCATCAGCCGCTTGGCGGCGCGCTGCTGGTTCTCGAACTGCCCGCCCCAGGCGAGCCGATAACCGGCGGGCAGCTTGACCTCGGCGGCCACCCGGGCCTTGGCCGCGTCGACGAAACCGACCAGATCGCGCCCCGTGACGTTGGCCTGGATCACCACCAGGCGCGCGGCATTCTCGTGGTCGACCTTGACCGGGCCGGCGATGCGCCTGAGATTCGCCACCGCGGACAGCGGCACGCTTGCACCGTTCGGCAGCGCCAGATGGATGCCGGCGAACAGGGCCGGCGACATGCGCACCTCGTCGCTGCCGCGGATCACCAGGGGCGTGCGGCGGCCGCCTTCGAGCACCAGTCCCAGCGCTTGCCCCTCGACCTGCGCGCGCAGGGCGGTGGCGATGTCCTCGACTGACAGGCCGAAGCGCCCGGCCATCAGGCGGTCGACCTCGACCGTGAAATACTGCACGCCCTCGTTCTTGACGGTCAGCACGTCCTGCGCGCCGGGAATGGTTTTCAGCAGCGCGGCGATCTTCTCGGCCAGGGCGTTGAGCTCGGCGAGATCGGCGCCGAACACCTTGATCGCCAGATCGCCGCGCGTGCCGGTGAGCATCTCCGACACGCGCATCTCGATGGGCTGAGTGAAGGCGATGTCCATGCCGCTGAATTCGCTCATCACCTTGCGGATCTCCTCGGTCAGCCATTCCTTGTCCGGATTGCGCCACTCGCTGCGCGGCGCCAGCACCAGGAAGCTGTCGGTCTCGTTGAGCCCCATCGGATCGAGGCCGAGTTCGTCCGAACCGGTGCGGGCGACGATATCCTTGATCTCGGGAATCCGTTCGAGCAGCGCCTTTTGCACCGCCAGGTCGACCTGCGCGCTCTGCTCGAGGCTGATCGACGGCAGCTTGGCCAACTGCATCAGGATGTCGCCCTCGTCCATCGTCGGCATGAAGGTCTTGCCGAGAAATAGGAAGGCGACGACCGTGGCGACCAGTGCCGCCACCGCCGTCGCGATCACCTTGCGGGCGTTGGCCAGACTCCAGACCAGCAGCGGTTCGTAAAGACGCGTGGCCTGGCGCGGCAGCCACGGCTCGCGATGATTCGCGGTGGGCTTCAGCAGATACGAGGTCAGCACCGGAATCGCGGTCAGCGAGAGCAGCAGCGACCCCGAGAGCGCGAAGACGATGGTCAGCGCCACCGGAATGAACAATTTGCCTTCGAGCCCCTGCAAGGTGAGCAGCGGCAGGAAAACGATGACGATGATGGCCATGCCCGAGACGACCGGCACCGTCACCTCGCGCACCGCGCGGTAGATGCGATGCAGGAAGGGCAGCTTGGCGCCCGCCGGATCGGCCAGCTGGCTTTCGATGTTCTCGACCACCACCACGGCGGCATCGACCAGCATGCCGATGGCGATGGCCAGCCCGCCGAGACTCATCAGATTGGCCGACATCCCGAACAGGTGCATCAGGATGAAGGTAATCAGCGCCGCCAGCGGCAGCACGCAGGCCACGGCGATGGCCGCGCGCAGGTTACCGAGGAAGGCCAGCAGCAGCAGCAGCACCAGCACGATGGCCTCGGCCAGCGCCCGCGCCACCGTGCCGATGGCGCGGTCGACCAGCGCGCCGCGGTCGTAGAACACCTTGGTCGTGACCCCCGGCGGCAAGGTCGGCGCAATCTCGGCGAGTTTGGCGCGCACGCCCTCGACCACGCTGCGCGCGTTGGCGCCGCGCAGGCCGAGCACCAGGCCTTGCACCGCTTCCTCCCTGCCGCCGCGGGTGACGAAGCCGTAGCGCGTCAGGCTGCCGATGCGCACCTCGGCGACATCGCCCACCCGGGTGACATGCGGCGAGTGCAGCGTGTGCGGGTCGGGTACCAGGATGGCGCGCAGATCGGCGAGCGTCTTGACGCTGCCCTCGACGCGCACCAGCAGCGATTCCTCGCCATCGGTCAGACGCCCGGCGCCGTCGTTGCGGTTGTTGGCCTCGAGCGCGCGGCGCAGATCGGCGAGCGTCAGGCTGCGCGCCTTCAGCGCGAGCAGGTTGGGCGCCACCTCGAAGCTGCGCACCTGGCCGCCGAGCGCATTGACATCGGCGACGCCGGGCAGCGTGCGCAGTTGCGGGCGAATCACCCAGTCGAGCAGGCTGCGCTTTTCCGCGAGCGGCAGATCGCCCTCGACGGTAAACATCAGCATCTCGCCCAGCGGCGTGGTGATCGGCGCCAGGCCGCCGGAAACCTCGGCGGGGAAATCCTTCATCGCGCTGGCGAGGCGCTCCGACACCTGCTGCCGCGCCCAGTAAATGTCGGCGCCATCCTCGAAGTCGAGCGTGATGTCGGCGATGGCGTACTTGGCCACGGCGCGCAGGCTGCGCTGTTTCGGGATGCCAAGCATCTCCAGCTCGATCGGCGTGACGACGCGCGCCTCGACTTCCTCGGGCGTCATGCCCGGCGCCTTGACAATGATCTTGACCTGGGTCGACGACACATCGGGAAAGGCATCGATCGGCAATTCGCGGAAGGCATAGACCCCGGCGCCGATCAGCAGCGCGAGGCCGACCAGTACCAGCAGGCGCTGCGTCAGCGCCAGTTCGATGAGTTTCTGCAGCACGATTTATTGTTCTCCGGCGCCAAGGCCAAGCCATACGGCCTTGAGGGTCGCCACGCCCTTGACGACCATCTTGGCTCCCGGCGCGAGATTGCCGGAGACGGTCGTTCCGGCGGCCGATTCCTCCAGTACCTCGACGGCCACCGGCTGGTACCCGTCGGGCGAGGCGACGAACACCCAGGCCTTGCCCTGGTGGCGGGTAACGGCAGCAGGCGGCAGGCGCAGGGTGCCGGACGCCAGCGGCCGCGCCCTACCGATCACCACCTGCACGAACTGGAAAGGCTTCACGCAACCGGCTGGCTTGGCCAGTTCGGCGCGGATCAGCAAGGACTGGCTGGCGGCCTGCAGATGCGGCGCGATCAGGGTAATCCTGCCGGGTGCGGCGCAACCCGGCACGGATACCCGATCCCCCGGCGTGAGGCCACTGGCTTGTCCGGCGCTGGCCTGGATCTCGACCCAGAGCGGCGTCAGGCGGCCCAGCTTCAGCAAGGGCGTCATCGCATCGACACGTTGGCCGGGCTGCGCCGCTGCTTCGAGGACGACACCGTCGAACGGCGCACGCAGCACGGCACTCCCCGAGAGCACACCGTCCTTGCCCGGTTCCGCGGCACCGGCCAGACGCAGCGATGCACGCCGCTCCGCCGCCAGCGCAAGCGCTTGCGTCTCGGCCGCACGCGACTCGGACAAACGACTCTGCGCGATGATGCCATCGGCAAAGAGCGCCTCGTCACGCCGCCGTTTCTCGGCGGCCAGCTCCGCCAGCGCACCAGCGCCCGCGTAATCCCGCTGCAGCTCGAGTAACTGGCCGCCCTGCAGGCGCAGCAGGGGCTGCCCTTGCTTCACGGTTTCGCCATGGGCAACGTGCACCGCGGCGACCATGGCCGGCACGGCCGCGGCAATCACCTCGATTTGTGCGGGCGGGACGACCACCTGGGCCGGCAAGCGCACCTCGGCAGTCGTGCCGAGTTCAGCCACCGCGGCCACCACCACGCCCGCCTTGTCAATCTGACCGGGGGTAAGCCGGATAACATCGTCAGCCGTCGCACGCAAGGGCAGCAACAAAAGAAGAAAAAGCAAGTAGCGGGTCATGGTCGGCTTTCGAAAGAATCGTCCGTCATTGTCGTCCCTGAATATTAACCCTGGCTTAACTGCGCTGCGGCAGAATGTCGCGGCGCAGGCTCCGCAAAAGTCGGCGCTGGCGGGACGGCGCCGGGTGGGCGCTTATACCGCCCGAAGCTTCTCGCCCGCCGCCGCCAGTGTCGCCTCGTTCTTGGCGAAACAAAAACGAATCAACCCGTAATCGCTGCCGTCCGGCATGAAAGCGGAAACCGGGATGACGGCGACGCCCTTCTCGATGGTCAGCCAACGCGCGAACTCGGTGTCGGGCGCGGCGTTAATCCTGTTGTAGCGCGCGAGTTGAAAGTAGGTGCCGTCGCTGGGCAACAGGTCGAATCGCGAGCCGTCCAGTTGCCGCCGAAAAAAATCCCGCTTGGCCTGATAGAACGCCGCCAGCCCGGCAGCGAAGTCAGTCTCGGCGCGCAGAAAATCGGCGAGTGCCAGTTGTGACGGATGATGAACGGTAAACACGATGAACTGGTGCGCCTTGCGGAACTCGCTCGTCAGTGCGGCGGGTGCCGCGCAGTAGGCGATTTTCCAGCCGGTGATGTGAAAGGTCTTGCCAAAGCTCGACACGACAAAGCTGCGCTCCTTCAGCTCCGGGTAACGCGCCAGACTCTCGTGCCGTCCGCCGGTCGGACTGTCGGCGAAGACGATGTGTTCATACACCTCGTCGCCCAGTAGCACGATGTCGGTATTGCGCACGAGCGCCGCCAGTTGCGCCATGTCGTCCGCCGTCCACACCGTGCCGGTGGGATTGTGCGGCGTGTTCAGGATGATCATCCGCGTGCGCGGCCCAATGGCAGCGGCAACCGCCGCCCAGTCCGGGCGAAAGGCCGGCGGCAACAGATTGATCACCCGCGCCGTGCCGCCCTGCAAGGCAATCGACGGCAGATAGCTGTCGTACACGGGGGCGAAGACGATCACCTCGTCCCCCGGCCGCACGCAGGCGGTGATGGCGGTGTACAGCGCCTGGGTGGCGCCGGCCGTGACGGTGATCTCGCTCTCGACGTCGTAATCCGCGCCGTAGCAGGCTTCAAGCTTTGCCGCGATGGCTTCGCGCAGCGGCAGTGCGCCCGCCATGGGCGGATACTGGTTCGCGCCGGTCGCCATGTGATGCGCGACGCGCTCCAGCAACAGCGGCGGCGGCGAAAAATCGGGAAAACCCTGCGACAGATTGATCGCCCCATGCTCGGCGGCCAGCCGCGACATGACAGTAAAAATGGTGGTGCCGACGTGCGGCAGCCGGGAGGGTAATGGGTTCATATCAGCAGCTCATCCGGTGAACGAGCCGGAACTCTAAACCATGTCGAGGTATTCATTCGATGCTTTCGACCGCGCGCCGGTGCGGGGGCGTGTCTGTTTCCAGCACGCGCCGCACCGCGCCGAAACGCAGGTAAAGGGCCGGCACGACGAGCATGTTGAGCACGGTCGAGGAGATCAGCCCGCAGAGAATCACCACCGCCATCGGCGCCTGAATTTCCGCACCGGGCTGTCCAGCCGATAGCGCCAGCGGCACCAGCGCCAGGCCGGCGGCCAGCGCCGTCATCAGGATCGGGATCAGCCGCTCCTCGGCACCGCGCTTGACCGCTTCGGTCACGTCCTTCACCGCGTCGTGTTCAACCAGATGGTGGATGTGCGAAATCATCATCACGCCATTGCGCGTGGCGATGCCGAACAGCGTGATGAAGCCGATGATCGAGGCGAGGGTTACTACCCCGCCCGCGAGGTACACGCCGACCACGCCGCCGATGATGGACAGCGGCAGGTTGAGCATGACCAGAAAGGCGTCGCGCGCCGAGTGGAAGGCGAGAAAAAGCAGCAGGAAGATGCCGACGACGACTGCCGACCCCAATAGCAGCAGGATGCGCGAGGCTGCCGCCGCCGATTCGAACTGGCCGCCGAATTCGATGTGATAACCCGCCGGTAGTTTCACTTCCCTGGCTAGCTTCACCTGCATTTCCTCGACCACGCTTTTCAGGTCGCGTCCGGCGACGTTGGCCATGACAACGATCTTGCGCTGCACGTTCTCGCGGTTGATGAAGTACGGCCCGCGATCGTTCTGGATGTCGGCCAGCGCGGCGAGCGGCAGACGCGCGCCGGTGGGGGTCGTCACCAGCGTCGCGCGGATGGCGTCGAGGTTGTCCTTTACCGCCGGGTCGTAGCGCACCACCAGGTCGAATGTCGCCTGGCCCTGCACCACCTTGCCCACCACGAGCCCGCCGAAGGCCACCTCGATGGCGTCCGACAGCTCGGCCGCCGAGAGACCGTGCCGCGCCAGCGCATCGCGCCGGTATTGCATCGTCAGGAAGGGGATGTCGGTCTGCTGCTCCGGCTGCACATCGACCGCGCCCGGCACCTGCTGCATGACGTCCTTGACCTGGCCGGCGAGCCTGCGCAGTTCGACGAGATCGGCGCCGAAAATCTTCACCGCGATGTTGGCGCGCGTGCCCGACAGCATGTGGTCGATGCGGTGCGAGATCGGCTGGCCGACGACGACCTGCACGCCGGGCAGCCGGGCGAAATCCTCGCGCAGCGCGGCGAGGAATACCGCCTTGCCGCGCTCGCGCATCTTCAGCGTGACCTCGATTTCCGACTGATGCACGTCGAGCGCGTGCGGATCGAGCGGCGAGCGCCCGGTGCGGCGCGCAGTCGCCACCACCTCGGGATGCGTCAGCAGGACTTCTTCGACCCGTTGCATCAGTTTGTTCGATTCGGCCAGCGCGGTGCCGGGAATCGTTTCAGCGCCGACCGTCAGCGTCCCTTCGTTGAAGTCGGGCAGAAAGGCTTGCCCGGCCGCGCCGAGGCCGATCAGGGCGGCGATGAACAGGCCACCGCTGAACAGGGAAATCGCCTTCCAGCGCGTCAGCGTGGCGTCGAGCAGGCGTCGGTAAATGGCGCGCAGCCCGACGACGAAGCGCGGTTCGTTATGCGTCCGCACCTCTTTGGCCTGGCCGAGAAACATCGAGGCGAGCACCGGCGTCACCATGATCGACACCAGCAGCGAGGCGAACAGCGAGATGACGTAGGCCAGCCCCAGCGGCACCATCAACCGGCCCTCGACGCCCGACAGGAAGAACAGCGGCACAAAGACGAGCATGATGATGAGCGTGGCGAAAACGATGGAGCCCTGGATTTCCTTCGTCGCCAGAAACACCACATGCAGGGTCGATGCGCGTTGCGCCTCCGCCTTGTCGTGGTTCTCGCGCAAGCGGCGGACGATGTTCTCGACGACGATGATCGCGTCGTCGACCAGCGCGCCCAGCGCGATGGCGATACCGCCCAGCGTCATGGTGTTGATCGTCGCGCCGAACGCCTTCATCGCCAGGATCGCCGCCACGATGGACAAGGGCAGCGCGATCAGGGTGATCGCCGTCGAACGTACCGAGAGCAGGAAGGCGAAGACAATGGCGACGATCAGGATGGCGCCGTCGCGCAAGGTCGCCAGCAGATTGGCAATCGAGATTTCGATGAAATCGGCCTGGCGGAACAGCCGCGTCTCGATCTTCATGCCGGCCGGCAACGAAGCCTGGATGTCGGCCAGCGTGCGATCCAGCACGCGCGTCAGTTCCAGCGTATTGGCGGCGGGCTGACGCTGGATGCCCAGGATGACGGCCGGCTTGCCATT
>JAUSBB010000147.1 GCA_030652245.1 Rhodocyclaceae bacterium
GGTCTCCGGCCGCGGCGAACTGCACCTGACCATCCTGCTCGAAAACATGCGCCGCGAAGGCTACGAACTCGCCGTCTCGCGCCCGCGCGTGATTTTCCATGAAGTCAATGGCGAGAAGCAGGAACCCTACGAAATGCTCACGGTGGATGTCGAAGAAGGCAACCAGGGCGGCGTCATGGAAGAGCTCGGCCGCCGCAAGGGCGAATTGCAGGACATGCAGCCGGACGGCCGGGGCCGCGTACGCCTCGAATACCGCATTCCGGCGCGCGGCCTGATCGGCTTCCAGGGTGAATTCCTGACGCTGACGCGCGGCACCGGTCTCGCCAGCCACGTCTTTGACGAATATGGCCCCTGGGCGGGCGTCATGGCCGAACGCCGCAACGGCGTGTTGATCTCGGCCGAGGATGGCGCCGCCGTCGCCTATGCATTGTGGAAACTGCAGGATCGCGGCCGCATGTTCGTCAGTCCCGGCGATGCGCTCTACGAGGGCATCATCATCGGCATCCACAGCCGCGACAACGATCTGGTGGTCAACCCGATCAAGGGCAAGCAACTCACCAACGTGCGCGCCTCGGGCACCGACGAAGCCGTGCGCCTCGTGCCGCCCATCCAGCTCACCCTGGAATCCGCCGTCGAATTCATCGCCGACGACGAACTGGTCGAAATCACCCCCAAGTCGATCCGCCTGCGCAAGCGTTTTCTCAAGGCGCATGACAGGAAGCGCGCCGACCGCGAAGTTTCGATGGCAAGCTGAACCCGGCGAAAGTCGGCGCCGGTGATACGGCGCACGGCGACACAAACGGCGGCCCGGGTCTTCCTGAGTGTCGCCGTTTGTGCTTATATCGGAGTTACAGCCATGAATACTCAGAAACATCCTGCCGAAATTCCCAGCAACGCCGCGGCGTGGGCGCTGGTCTTTGGCGCCTGGATCATCGCCAGTTGCGCGACGCTGGGCGCGCTGTTCTTTGGCGAAGTCATGCAGTTGCCGCCCTGCCTGCTCTGCTGGTACCAGCGCATCTTCATGTTTCCACTGGCGCTGATACTGCCGCTCGGACTCGCCCCGTTCGACCGGAACATCGTCCGCTACACATTGCCCCTGGCCGTGATCGGCTGGCTGATTGCCGTCTTTCACCAAATGTTGGTGGCCGGATGGGTTCCCAAGGGACTCGAACCCTGCGCGCGCGGCGTGCCCTGCTCGAAAACGGTCATCGACTTTTTCGACTTCGTCACGATTCCCCTGCTGTCGGTCGCGGCTTTCTCGGCCATCATCGTGCTGCTGGTGCTGGCGCGGCTGCGGAGTTCCCGATGAGGCAGAAAACGCTCTTGATCGTTACCGCCGGCATCCTGCTGCTGTCTTTCATCGCGGCATCACTGATCTACAAACGCAATCAAGCGGGGCACGCGACGCGGTTGGCCGAGCAATACAGCGAATCGATCATCCGGGCACACGCGCCGACGCTCGGCAGCGCCGACGCGCCGGTCGTGATCGTCGAATTTTTTGACCCGGCCTGTGGCACCTGCCAGGCGTTTTATCAGCCGGTCAAGGGTTTCCTGGAAGATCATCCCGGCAAGATTCGTCTGGTGCTGCGCTACGCGCCATTCCACGAAGGCGCGGAGAAAATTGTGGCGCTGTTGGAAGCGGCGAAGAAGCAGGACAAATTCTGGCCGGTGCTTGACGTCTTGATGGAGACGCAGGATGACTGGAAGCCGCTACAGGCCGCGAAGATTGACCTGGTCTGGCCGCACCTGAAAGGGCTGGACCTCAATCTCGACCAACTGCGCGCCGACATGAGCGATCCGGCGATTCCCCTGCTCATCGCCCAGGACATCAAGGACGCCAACACGCTCAACATCGACACCACGCCGGAGTTCTTCGTCAATGGCAAACCCTTGCCGCGTTTCGGTTTCGGCCCGCTCAAACAGAGGGTGGATGAAGCCGTGAAGGCCGCCGCTGGAGCACGCTAAACGCCCGCCCCCCTTCGCCCCCCTCGCGGGGGGTTCTTAAGGGCTCGCTACGCTCGTTTATTACGGGGCGCTTCGTTTTGGCGGGAGCGCGGGCTGCGGCTGGCGCCGCGTGCCGCGTTTGCTTGGGGCGGCCCGGCGCATACGCTGTATTTGGCCGCTAACTGCCGGGGCGACTGGCTTCGCGCTCGAACAGCGCAATCGACTCGACGTGCGAGGTATGCGGGAACATGTTGGCAACCCCCGCCGCCGCCAGCCGATACCCCTTCTCATGCACCAGCACGCCGGCATCCCGCGCCAGGGTAGCCGGACTGCAAGAGACATAGACGATCCGTGAAGGCGCGGCCTCGCCCGGGTCACCCAGCGACTTGACGAGCTCCATCGCTCCGTCGCGCGGCGGATCGATCAGCATCTTGTCGAAATTGCCCCAGGCCGCCAGGGACTCCGGCGTCACGGTAAACAAATTCGCCACGTGGTATTCGATGCGCTCGGCCAGCCCATTGAAGACTGCGTTTTCCTTCGCCCGCGCGATCAGCGGCGCACTACCTTCGACGCCCACCACCCGCGCACCCATGCGCGCCAGCGGCAAGGTGAAATTACCCAGGCCGCAAAACATGTCCGCCACCCGTTCGCCCGGCTGGATCGCCAGCATCCCCAGCGCCCGCCGCACCAGAATGCGATTGACATCATGATTGACCTGCGTGAAGTCGGTCGGCCGAAAGCGCAGGGTGACGTCAAACTCCGGCAGGTGATAGATCGGCAGCGGCGCGTCGGGTGGATGGAACAATGTCGCGGACTCCGGCCCGCTCGGTTGCAGGTAAAGCGTCACGCCATGGCGGTCGGCGAATTCGCGCATCAGCCGCTCGTCGTCGGGTGAAGGCGCTTCGAGAACGCGCAACACCAGCGCCGTCGGCATGTCGCCCGCCGCCACCTCGATCTGCGGCACCCGGTCGGGAATCGACAAGGCCGCGACCAGTTC
>JAUSBB010000149.1 GCA_030652245.1 Rhodocyclaceae bacterium
CCATGGAACTCGGACCGCGCGACCGTGTCAGCCAGGCCTACTGGCACGAACTGCAGAAAGGCAACACGGTGACGACACAGTGGGGCGAATGCGTGCTGCTCGACATGCGCCATCTCGGCGAAAAGAAAATCAACGAACGCCTGCCGCTGGTGCGCGAACTGGCCGCCAGCTATCTCGGCGTCGACATCGTCAAGGACCCGGTGCCGATCCGTCCCGTGGTGCATTACATGATGGGCGGCATTTCCACCAATACCCAGGCCGCCACCTCTTTGCCCGGCCTGTTCGCCGCCGGCGAGTGCGCCTGCGTCAGCCTGAATGGCGCCAACCGGCTGGGCTCGAACTCGCTGGTCGAATTGCTGGTGTTCGGCCGGCGCGCCGCGCTGTCCGCCATCGAGCACATCCAGGGCTTGCCCGCTACCAACACCGCGGCACTGAATGCCCGTGCCGAGGCAACGCAGCTACGCATCCGCGAACTTTTCTCGCGCAACGACGGGACAGAATCCATGTCCGGTTTGCGCAAGGAAATGATGGATACGATGGAGAAGAACGCCGGCATTTACCGCACCGAAGAAGGCTTGCGGGAGGGCGTCGCCAAGATTCACGAGTTGCGCGAGCGCTATGGTCGCGTCATCCTCACCGACAAGACCAATGTCTACAACACCGATCTGTTCCAGATGCTTGAACTGGGCTCGATGCTCGATTGCGCCACGGCGGTGACGGTGGGCGCGATGGCCCGCAAGGAATCGCGCGGCGCGCACCAGCGCCTCGACTTCCCCGAGCGGGACGACCAGAATTTCCTGCGCCATACGATGGTCTATCACCAGGGACGAGATGCCCCGCGCGTCGATTACCTTGACGTGGTCATCACCAAATCGCCGCCCGGCGTGCGCGATTATTCGGGAGACCATAAATGAAGGAGCGATTGGTCCAGTTGGATGTCTTCCGCTACAACCCGGACACCGACACCGCAGGACATTACCAACACTATGAAGTGGTCTGCCAGGATGAGTGGGTGGTGCTCGACGCCCTCAACAAGATCAAGGAAACCATCGACCCGACGCTGAACTACCGCTGGTCCTGCCACATGGCCGTGTGCGGCAGTTGCGGCATGATGATCAACGGCGAACCCAAGCTGTCCTGCCATACCTTTCTGCGTGATTACGCTGGCGTGATCCGGGTCGAGCCGCTGACGCATTTCCCCGTCGAGCGCGATCTGGTGACCGCCCCCGACGATTTCATCGAGAAGCTCAAGCGCGTCAAGCCTTACCTCATCCCGAAAGAGCCCAAGCCGATCAGTGAAGGTGAATACCTGCAAACCCCGGCGCAGTTGAAAAAGTATCACCGCTTTACCCTGTGCATCAACTGCATGCTCTGCTACGCCGCCTGCCCCGAATATGGGCTGACGCCGAAGTTTATCGGCCCGGCGGCCATTTCACTGGCGCACCGCTACAACCAGGATTCGCGCGACGGCGGGCGTGACGAGCGCCAGGAGATCATCGCCAGCAAGGAAGGCGTCTGGGAGTGCACCTTTGTCGGCGCCTGTTCGGAAGTGTGCCCGGCGCACGTCGATCCGGCGGGAGCGCTGCAGCAGGTCAAGATCGCCAGTTCCATCGACTGGTTCAAGGAACATCTGTTGCCGGGAGGTGGAAAATGAGCAAGCCACTGATACGGGAAGTGCCGCCGACCTCCTGGTACTTGCGCCATCCACGCTACCTGCGCTACATGGCGCGCGAGGTCACCAGCCTGTTTGTCGGCGCCTACTGCGTGTTGCTGGTCTTCGCCCTGCAAAGTCTCGCCGCCGGGCAAGCCAGCTATGAAGCATTCCTGGTGGCGCTGCGGAGTCCGGCCTCCATCGCATTCCACTTGCTGGCCCTGGCCGCCGCGCTCTATCACGCCGCCACCTGGTTCAACGCCACGCAAAAAGCCATGCCGATCCAGGTCGGCGAGGAATTCGTTTCCGGCAATTTGATTTCCGGCGCGCACTATGTGGCGTGGGCGGCGCTGTCGATCGTCATCCTGTTTCTGGCGGGAGTGTTCTGAGCATGGCCAAATCAAACAAACCCATCATCTGGTTCCCCTTCGCCGCCGGCGGCACGGTGATTGCCTTCTTCATCCCGGTGATCGTCCTGCTCACGCTGCTGGCCGCGCTGGGCCATGTTCCGGCGGGCCTGAGTTATGACAGCCTGCGCGCCCTGGCTGCCTGCGGCCTGGGCAAGCTGCTCATCTTCGGCGTGATTGCCCTGTCGCTGTGGAGTTCGGCGCATCGCCTGCGTTGCACCTGCTACGATTTCGGCTTGCGCGCCGACACGCTGGTGGCCAACGTTCTGTATCTGGCCGCGGCGGCCGGCAGCATCGCCACGGCGGTGTATTTGCTGCGCATCTAGTCGGTGCCGGCGGCGGCGTGCTTGCGATTGCGCCAAAGCAGTGCGCCATCCTCGATCAGGCTGACGCTGCCATACTCGAAGGAAAGCGCGAGCCATTCGTCCTCCGGCACGCCCGCCAGTTCGGCTGCGCATAGCTTCATCACGCCGGCATGCGTGACGAGGATCGCCTCAT
>JAUSBB010000152.1 GCA_030652245.1 Rhodocyclaceae bacterium
ATGCACCTGCAGGATCAGGCGGGACTGCAGTCTTTCTTTATCGAGCCAGCCTTGCACGGCGATCATGGCGAGCTTGATGAGGTCGGCCGCCGTGCCCTGCATGGGCGCGTTGATGGCGGCGCGTTCGGCGCCCTGGCGTCGGTTGGCATTGCTGGCGCGGATTTCGGGCAGCCAGAGGCGGCGGCCGAAGACGGTTTCGACGTAGCCGTGCTCGCGGGCAAATCCGCGCGTCTCTTCCATGTAGCGGGCGACGCCGGGATAGCGGGCGAAGTAGCGATCCATGTAGAGCTGCGCGGCCGAGCGTTCGACGTCGATCTGCTTGGCGAGGCCGAAGGCGCTCATGCCGTAGATCAGGCCGAAGTTGATGGCCTTGGCGGCGCGGCGCTGCTCGTTGCTGACTTCGATGGGCGTGATGCCGAAGACCTCGGCGGCGGTGGCGCGATGCACGTCTTCGCCCTTGGCGAAGGCGTCGAGCAGGCCGGAGTCGTTCGACAGGTGCGCCATGATCCTGAGCTCGATCTGCGAATAGTCGGCGCTCACTAAACGATGCAGCGATGGCGCGACGAAGGCGGCGCGAATGCGGCGGCCCTCCATGGTACGGATGGGAATGTTCTGCAGATTCGGGTCGGAGGAAGCGAGCCGGCCGGTGACCGCGACGGCTTGCGAATAGCTGGTATGCACGCGGCCGGTGGCGGGGTTCACCATCTTCGGCAGCTTGTCGGTATAGGTGCCCTTGAGCTTGGCGAGCGTGCGATGTTCGAGCAGGCACTTGGGCAGCGGGTAATCTTCGGCGAGCTTCGCCAGGACCTCTTCGTCGGTGGAGGGCGTGCCCGACGGCGTCTTTTTGACCACCGGCAGGCCCTGCTGGTTGAAGAGAATTTCCGCAAGCTGTTTGGGCGAGTTGAGATTGAAGGGCTGGCCGGCGAGCGCGTGCGCCTCGGTTTCAATGGCCATCAGGCGGCGGCCGAGGGCGATGCTTTGTTGCGCCAGCGCGGCCGTATCGATCAGCACGCCGGTGCGTTCCATGCGGAAGAGAATTTCCGCCACCGGTAGTTCGATGTCGCGGTAAAGGGCTTGCAGGCGCGGTTCGTTCGCCAGCGCGGGCGCCAGCGCCTGATGCACGCGCAGGGTCACATCGGCATCCTCGGCGGCATATTCGGCGGCGCGGGTTATCTCGACCTGCGTGAAGGCAATGCGATTGGCGCCCTTGCCGGTGACGGCATCGTAGCTGATCGTGTTCAGGCCGAGATGCCGCGTGGCGAGCGCGCCCAGGTCGTGCGACTGGTCGGACTCCAGCACATAGGATTCGAGCAGGGTGTCGGCGGCTATTCCGCCGAGTGCGATGCCGTGGTTGGCAAAGACGTGGCGATCGTATTTGAGGTGCTGGCCGACCTTTTTGTGTGTCGGCGATTCGAGCCAGGGCTTGAGCTTGTGGAGCGTCTCCGCGAGCGGCAGTTGCTCGGGCGCGCCGGCGTAGTTGTGCGCCAGCGGCAGATAGGCGGCCTGACCGGGTTCGCTGCAGAAAGAGAGACCGACGAGCCGCGCCTGCATGGGGTCGAGCGCGGTGGTTTCGGTGTCGAGGGCAACGAGCCCGGCATCGTTCAGGCGGCGCAGCCAGTCGTCGAGCTGCGCTTCGGTCAGAATGCATTCATAGCCCGAGCGCTCCGGCTCGCTCAGATCAAAAGTCGGCGCTGGCGGGACGGCGTGTTGCCGACCCGCCGCCACCATGGGGACGGCGCCCGCTTTCGCCGGGGCAGGCTTTTCGGCAATTTCGCCGCTCAACTCGCGCAGCCATGTCTTGAATTCGAGCTCGGCGTAGAGTTCGGCGAGCTTTTCCTTGTCGGGCAATTGCGGAGCAAGTTCAACATCCGGCAGTTGCAGGTCGCAGGCGACGGTCACCAGCTTTTTACCCAGCGGCAGGAAGTCGAGATGCTTGCGCAGGTTTTCGCCGACCACGCCGCCGATTTCGCCCGCATGTTCCACCACACCGTCGAGCGAGCCATACTGCGCCAACCATTTGACGGCGGTCTTCGGACCGACCTTGGCGACGCCGGGTATGTTGTCGACCGTGTCGCCGACCAGCGCAAGGTAATCGACGATGCGTTCCGGCGCGACGCCGAACTTGGCGGCTACGCCCGCCACGTCCAGCGTTTCGTTGCTCATGGTGTTGACCAGGGTGACGTGGTCATTGACCAGCTGGGTGAGGTCCTTGTCGCCGGTGGAAATCACGCAGGCCTCGCCACGCGCCGCGGCCTGCGCGGCGAGCGTGCCGATCACGTCGTCGGCTTCGACGCCGTCGATGCACAGCAGCGGCCAACCCAGCGCGCGAATGCATTCGTGCAAGGGGGCGATTTGCGCCGCCAGATCGTCGGGCATCGGCGGCCGGTGTGCCTTGTAATCGGGAAACCACGCATCGCGGAAGGTCTTGCCCTTGGCATCGAAAACGATGGCGCGTTTGTCGGCGCCACGGTAATCTGTATCCAGCCGGCGCAACATGCTGAGCACGCCATAGACGGCTCCGGTCGGTGCGTTGCCGCGGTTGCGCAGATCGGGCAGGGCATGAAAGGCGCGGTACAGATACGAAGACCCGTCGACGAGTAAGAGCATTTGAAAAAGTACGAGGAAAATAAATGAGCGCGAAGGACAAGCTGCCGAAAATCGCCGATCCCCGGCTGGCGGCGCCGGCCTCCTCGGCACGCGAGGCGTGGCGGGTATTTGGCATTATGTCAGAGTTCGTCGAGGCGACCGAGCGGCTGGCGGGCGTGCGCCCGGCGGTGTCGATCTTCGGCAGCGCCCGCGCCAAGCCGGATTCTCCCTACTACCAGCTCACCGAGAAAATCGCCCGCTCGCTCTCCGATTCCGGCTTCGCGGTGATCTCGGGCGGCGGCCCCGGCGTGATGGAAGCGGCCAACAAGGGCGCCTATTTTGGCAAAAGCCCCAGCATCGGCCTCAACATCCAGTTGCCGATGGAGCAAAAAACCAATCCCTACCAGGATATTTCCCAGAGCTTCCGGCATTTTTTCGCGCGCAAATACATGTTCGTGCGCTTCGCCGCCGCCTATGTGGTGATGCCTGGCGGCTTCGGCACTCTGGATGAGCTGCTGGAAGCGCTGACGCTGATCCAGACCAACAAGACGCCGAAGATGCCACTGATCCTCGTCGGCAACGGCTTCTGGAACGGGATGCTCGACTGGTTCCGCGACAGCCTGGTCACGCAAGGCATGATCGCTCCCGAAGACATGGATCTGATACAGATCATCGACGAACCCGCCGCCATTGTCGCCGCCATTTTCAAGCACTACGAAACGCGCGGTTTCGACCATCTGCCGGTCGAACACGATCTGTTGCTGAATTTGTAGCTAAAATAGCCTTGTCATCACGCATTTACCCACCCTCCCCCGCCATGCGCCCCCACTCATTCCGCCTCTCCCTGTTGGCCCTGCTGTGCACGCTTGCCCTGCCGGCGGTTGCGCAGACTCGCCCCGCCGACCTGCAACCGCTGCCCGAACCGCCGCCCCCGCCGCCGGGCCTGATTGACCCCGCCCTCGAACCGCAGGTCACCATCATCAAGCGCGGCGAAGACCGGGTCGAGGAATTCCGCATGGGCGGCAAGCTCTACATGATCAAGGTGACGCCGCCACACGGCACGCCCTATTACCTGATCGACCCCAAAGGCGATGGCGGCTTCGTGCGCC
Source organism: Rhodocyclaceae bacterium (assembly GCA_030652245.1). GTDB lineage: Bacteria > Pseudomonadota > Gammaproteobacteria > Burkholderiales > Rhodocyclaceae > Sulfuricystis. The sequence goes on from JAUSBB010000152.1 coordinate 3,696, forward strand.
AGGATATCGGCGACAAGTCGCTGTCCGTGCCGATGTGGGTCATTCGCAGCTTCTGACGCGGCACCATGCAGGCGCGCCGCTTGCCCGCCGCGCGCGGGACGTATTGGTTGCTTGAGGGCTTCCGGCTGTTTCGCCGCAACCCGCCGCTGATCACCGCGCTGACGCTGCTCTATCTGCTGCTGGTGCAGGGCGTGGCGGTATTGTTGCCGGGCATCGGCCCGATCCTCCTGCCGCTGGCGCTGCCCGCCCTCACGCTGATCGTCGCCAATGGTTGCCGGCTGGTCGACGAGGGAGTCGCGCCCGGGAAAGCCACCCTGCTGCGCGGCCTGATCGGCAGGGAGGGCAATGGCCTCGCCATGCTGCGCCTGGGGCTGCTGCAACTCATCGGGGCGTTGATCCTGGTGTGGCTGAACTCGCTGCTGGGCAATGGCGTCGATCCGTTTTCCAGTCTGGAACGCGCGGCGAGCTTGCCCCCGGACGTGGCTGGGGTGGCTGGAACGGCGGCGGTGGGCGCCGAAGCGGCGGCACGCGATGCCGACGTGCTGGGCGCCTTGCTGCGCCTGATGCTGCTGGCCACCCCGCTGATCATCGCCTTCTGGTTTGCGCCCTTCCTCACCGGCTGGGATCGCGTCAGCCCGCTCAAATCGATGTTTTTCAGCACCGTCGCCAGCTGGCGCAACTGGCGCGCGTTTGTCATGTTCGCGTTCGCCGCGATCGTCGTCGCCGGCGTCGTCCCCGGACTCTTGCTGATCCTGGTCAGCCAGATCGCCGGCGCGGCAACCAGCGTCGCCTTTATCGCCATGCGCATGCTGCTGGTCTTCCTCGTTGCGCCGGTGCTCACCGCCAGCATCTACATCAGCTACCGCGACATCTTTCATCCGCGCCCCGGTGAAATTAACGCGAGTGCCTGAAAAACCCATCGGCATTCTTGGCGGCACCTTCGACCCGGTGCATAACGCCCACCTCGCCCTGGCGCACGCCGCGCTCGACCGGCTGGGTCTCGGAGAAGTGCTGTGGATTCCCGCCGGGCAACCGCCGCATCGCGCCACGCCACGGGTCGCGGCAGCCGACCGCCTGGCCATGGTGCAGGCCGCCATCGCCAGCGAACCCCGCTTTCAACTGGATGCCAGTGAAGTCACCCAACAGACCCCCAGCTACACGGTGCACACCCTTGAACGCCTGCGCCGGCACTATGGGCCGGCCCGCCCGCTGGTGCTGCTGATGGGTGCGGACGCCTTTCTGGGCTTGCCGGGCTGGCATCGCTGGCGGGAGCTATTCGATCTCGCGCATATCGCCGTGGCGACACGCCCGGGCTTTCCGCTCGACGATTTCGCCGCGCCGCTGGCCGAGGAATTCGTGACACGCCGTCGCCATAATGGCGGCGATCCGGCTCATTGCCGTCTCGCCAGCGCCGACTTTTCGAGTACGCCGGCAGGCGGGATTTACACCTTCGAACTCGTCGCCGGCACGGTTTCCGCCACCGAGGTGCGCGGCCTGATCGCCGCGCACGCGCCGGATGCCGCGCTGTCGCCATTGCTGCCGCCGGCCGTTCTCGACTATATTCATCAACATTCCCTTTATGGTCACTGACATGGACACCCTCAAACTGCAAAAAATCGCCGTCAAGGCACTGGAAGACATCAAAGGCCGCGACATCGAGGTCATCAACACCAAAAAGCTCACTTCGCTGTTCGACCGCATCATCATCGCCAGCGCCGATTCAACGCGGCAGGTCAAGGCGCTGGCCAGGAACGTCCATGACAAGGTCAAGGAAGCCGGCGGCGAAGTGATCGGCATCGAGGGCGAGGAGAGCGGCGAGTGGGTGCTGGTCGATCTGGGCGACATCGTCGTCCATGTCATGCAACCCAATGTGCGACTGCACTATGACCTTGAGTCGCTGTGGAAGATCAAGCCCAAGCGCGCGGCGCCCGACAAGGTCGCAACGCCTGAAAAGTGAGGCTGCCGCAGTGAAGCTGATGATCGTCGCCGTCGGTACCCGCCTGCCCGACTGGATGAACGCCGGTTTTGCCGAATACGCCAAACGCATGCCCCGCGAACTGCCGCTGGAACTCATCGAAATCAAGCCCGAACCGCGCACCACCGGCAAGCCGGCGGCGGCGCTGATGGCCGCCGAGGCGAAACGCATCGAAGCCGCGCTGCCGTCCCGCTGCCGCCGCATCGCGCTGGACGAGCACGGCGAAGCGCTTGACACCCAGGCGCTCGCCAAACGTCTCGAAACCTGGCAGGGCCAGGGCGACGACATCGCCCTGCTCATCGGCGGCCCCGACGGACTCGATCCGGCGTTGAAAGCCGGCGCCCACGAGCACCTGCGCCTGTCCGCGCTGACTCTTCCCCACGGTCTCGCCCGCGTCGTGCTGGCCGAAGCACTGTATCGCGCCCACAGCCTGCAAAAGGGCCACCCTTATCACCGTGACTAGATACCTCTAAATATTCATGGCCACCCTCGAACCGCGCATCTACCTGGCTTCGCAAAGTCCGCGGCGGCGCGAGTTGCTGGCGCAGATCGGCGTGCGTTTCGATCTGTTGCTGTTTCGCGGCGGCAGCCGCGCGGACGCCGCCACCTGCGAAGACCCGCTACCCGGCGAGGTGCCGGATGTTTATGCGTTGCGCGTGGCCGCGGCCAAGGCGCAGCACGGCATCGCGCTGCTGCAATCGCGGCGGCTGCCGATTCGCCCGGTGCTGGCCGCCGACACCACGCTGGATGTCGACGGCGAAATTATCGGCAAACCGACGGACGATGCCGACGCGGCGGCGATTCTCGGCCGCCTGTCCGGTCGCGGACACCGCGTGCTGACGGCCATCGCCATGGCCCACGACGGGCGCATCGAACAGCGGTTGTCGGTCAGCGAAGTGCGTTTTCGCGCGCTGACAGCCGCCGAAATCCAGCGTTATGTCGCCAGCGGCGAGCCGCGCGACAAGGCCGGCGCTTACGGTATTCAGGGTTTCGCCGCGATGTTCATCGAAGAAATTCGCGGCAGCCATTCGGGTATCGTCGGCCTGCCACTGTGCGAGACGGCGCTTCTGCTGCGCGAATTCGGCTACCCGGTATGAGTGAAGAGTTTCTAATCAACTTCACCCCGCAGGAAACCCGCGTCGCGCTGATGCAGCAGGGCGCCGTGCAGGAATTGCATGTCGAGCGCATTGGCGGGCGCGGCATCGTCGGCAACATTTATCTGGGGCGCGTGGTGCGCGTGTTGCCGGGCATGCAATCGGCCTTTATCGAGGTCGGGCTGGAACGCACGGCCTTCCTCCATGTCGCCGACATCTGGAGCGGCAAGAACGGCGAGCGGCACGGCGCCGGGCCGCATCCCATCGAGCGGCTGATCGTCGCGGGTGAAACGCTGATGGTGCAAGCGCTCAAGGATCCCATCGGCACCAAGGGCGCGCGCCTGACGACGCAGATTTCGCTGGCCGGCCGCCTGCTCGTTTATCTGCCGCAGGAAAAGCATATCGGCATCTCGCAGAAGATCGACGATGGAACCGGAACCGGGGCCGGACGCCGCGAACAGTTGCGCGAACGGATTGCCCGCCTGCTGCCCGCCGATGAAACCGGCGGCTTCATCGTGCGCACCATGGCCGAGAACGCCAGCGATGCGGAGCTGGCCGCCGACATCGCCTATCTGCGCCGCCTGTGGCAGGAGATTCGTCACTTGGGGGGAACCGGCGGGACGGCGCCGGCACTTCTGCACCACGACCTGACGCTCTCCCAGCGCGTGCTGCGCGATCTGACCGGGCCCGAAACCACCCGCATCGTCGTCGACTCGCGCGAGAATTTCCAGAAACTCGCCACCTTCGCCAACGAATACATGCCGCAACTGGCGCCACTCCTGACGCATTACACCGGCGAGCGGCCGCTGTTCGACCTCTACGGCGCCGAGGACGAAATCCAGAAGGCGCTGGGGCGGCGCGTCGACCTCAAGTCCGGCGGTTATCTCATCATCGACCAGACCGAGGCCCTGACCACCATCGACGTGAATACCGGCGCTTTCGTCGGCGCGCGCAACTTCGACGACACGATTTTCAAGACCAACCTCGAAGCGGCGCAGACCATCGCCCGCCAGTTGCGCCTGCGTAACCTCGGCGGCATCATCATTGTCGACTTCATCGACATGGAGTCGCCCGACCACCGCTCCGCCGTGCTGGTGGAACTCGACAAGGCGCTCGCCCGCGATCACACGCGCATCACCGTGAATGGTTTCACCCAACTTGGCCTGGTCGAACTGACCAGGAAGCGCACGCGCGAATCGCTGGCGCAGATTCTCTGCGAGCCCTGTCCGACCTGCGGCGGGCGCGGTATCGTCAAGACCGCCCAGACCGTCGCTTACGAGATCCTCCGCGAACTGCTGCGCGAGGCGCGCCAGTTTTCCGCGCGCGAAATGCGCGTGCTCGCCGCCCCGGCCGTTATCGATCTGTTTCTCGATGAAGAATCGCAGTCGGTGGCGATGCTGTCCGACTTCATCAGCCGCCCCATCTCGCTGCAGGCCGAACCCAGCTACAACCATGAGCAATACGATATCGTGCTGATGTAGCGCGATTTAACACAAACACTTACAAACCGTCTGTCAGCGGCGGCGCCGGTGGGACGTTGATCGATGTACTACGGAGATCATCATGAAAAAACTCACTACCGGATTTATCGCCTGCCTGCTGTTGGCAACTTCTGTTCCCGCACTGGCGGACAGGGGGGAGCGGCACTTCAGGTCTGATGGCTATGAGCGCCATTACGACAGGCACCCGCGCCACGGCAAGCATTTCGAACGCAACCATCAACACAGTTACGGCCCGGCCTGGGGTGCGCTGGGTCTGGGTTTGGCGGTGGGCGGGGTCATGCTGGCAATAGAGTCATCCAGACCCCCTCCGGTGATGGTGATGCCCATGGCCCCCCCGGTGGTCCGCCCGCCGCAGCCCCTCTGGTATTACTGCCAGTCTTACCAAGCCTATTACCCCTACGTGCAGCAATGCCCGGAAGGCTGGCGCGCCGTTCCCGCGTACTAATCGAAGTAAGTGCGCGCTTCCTCGAAGCGCGTGGCAAACCAGCCGTGCGTGAGGCTTTCGGTGCGCACCTTGCCGTTGCTGTTGGGGGCGTGCACGAAGCGGTTGTCGCCGATGTAAATGCCGACGTGCGAGCGTGGCTGGTTGCGGGTGTTGAAAAACACCAGGTCGCCCGGCCGGAGGCCTTCAATACTGCGCAGACCGCCGCCTTTCACCTGCCGTCCCAGCTTCGCCATGTCGGCGGCTGAACCGGCCAGACGCAGGCTGGCGGCGTTCTGGAAGACATAATTGACCATGCCGCTGCAATCGAGCCCGGCGTCGGGATTTTTGCCGCCGAAGCGGTAGTCGGTATCGACCAGCCCCAACGCGAACATCACGACATCGTGCGCCCGCGCATCGACCGGCAGGCGCGCGGGCGCGGCTGGCGCCGGCGCCGGCGGAGCGCCCAGGTGGCCGCAACCGGCCAGCGCCAAGACAAGAAGAATAAGCAAGCGATGCATGGGCCAATCCTAATCCGGTAGACTCACCGCCGACCCAGAAAAAAAGGAGCAAAACTCATGCAATTGCGCGATCCCCAACTGCTGCGCAACCAGGCGTTCATCGCCGGCGCCTGGACGGCTGCCGACAGCGGCGCCACCGCTGCCGTCACCAACCCCGCCACCGGCGCAACATTGGCCAGCGTGCCCGACATGGGGGCGGCCGAAACCCGCCGCGCCATCGCCGCGGCGAATGCCGCCTGGCCGGCCTGGCGGGCGCTCACTGCCAAGCAGCGCGGCGCGATATTGCGCCACTGGCATGACCTGATCGTCGCCAACGCCGACGACCGGCCGCTCCTGATGACCTCCGAGCAGGGCAAGCCGCTCGCCGCGGCGCGCGGCGAGGCGCTTTACGCCGACACCTTCGTCGAGTGGTTCGCGGAGGAGGCCAAGCGCGTCT
>JAUSBB010000160.1 GCA_030652245.1 Rhodocyclaceae bacterium
GAAAGCGTCCTTATGCACTACCGATTATGCTTTTGCCAAGAAATTCGGGCTAAGTCAGCAAGTGGTGAGCAGATGGGCAAATGGACAGGTCAGCTTTAATGACAGCCACGCTGCAATGATTGGAGAAATACTAGGCAGGGAGCCAGGCGAGATAATGGCGATCTGCCAGGCAGAACGCGCAAAAGATGCAAACTCCAGATCAAGGTGGCTTCGAGTTGCCGCCCTGGTAGCGGCTGCGATGGCCTCCCCTTCGCATGGCGCAACGGCCACAGATTTAACAATAACCGGTCCAGAATATAGATTATGCGCATTTGATGCGGAATCTAAAGGCCCCACCAGTGTTGGCCGCTCCGCTCCCAGCAGCCCGAACTATAATGTGCACGCGATTGGAGCTTCCGTCTCGTATAAATTTCAGTAAGTCACAAGGCAACGCAGTCGGTAGTATCGTCAATTCAGGGCGGCGCGAGCTGCCCTTTTTCTTTGTTCGGCAGGTGGTACTGGTTATCCCGTCACCCCAAGGCACTTCATTGTGGTAACGTGCCTACATTAGCCGAAAATAGGAGCTGCTGCCATGACCATCACGACCCTTTCAAGCCGCCAGTTCAATCAGGACGCCAGCAAGGCCAAGAAATCGGCAAAGGCCGGCCCGGTGATCATCACGGATCGCGGGAGACCGGCGCATGTGTTGTTGACGTTTGAAGAGTACAAGAAAATTACGGGCGGGCAGACGAAGATAGCCGATCTGCTGGCAATGCCCGGCATTGCAGACATTGAACTTGATATCCCGCAAATGCGCGACCTGGCACAACCGGCCGTTTTTTCCCGAGACATCTCCTGATGTACCTACTGGATATCAATGTCGTGTCCGAGTTGCGGAAAATTCGCCCCGGCAAGGCGGATCGGCATGTTGCGGCTTGGGCCGATAGCACGGATGCGGCCGATCTGTATCTGTCGGTGATCACCATCCAGGAGTTGGAGATTGGCGTATTGCTGGCCGAGCGCCGCGATTTATCGCAGGGTGCCGTGTTTCGGGCGTGGCTGAACGGTCACGTCCTGCCTGCCTTCGCTGGTCGCATCCTGGACATCGATACGGCTGTTGCGCTCCGTGGCGCGCGACTCCATGTGCCAGACCCGCACCCCGTGCGTGACGGACTGATAGCTGCGACGGCGCTCGTGCACGGCATGACCGTCGTCACGCGCAACGTGGCCGACTTTGAGCCAACCGGTGTCCAAACACTCAACCCATGGGTCGGGTGAAATGGGGGCAGCATGGCGGCCCAACAATCCGCCAACGCCGACTCTTGCGGAGATTGCGCAAGCTAAACACCGCAATATCTACGGTGTTTAGCTTGACCTTGCGGAGAATACACCTCACAATCTCCGCATGAATAGCGGAAATAAAACCCATATCTGGCAACAACCGGACTGGCCTCGTTGGCGTTATGACAGCCGACGGCTGGCAGGTCTGCTTGCGGAGGTTCATCTGGCACAAGGCCAGTTGTTGGGGCGAATGCACGATATCGGACTCGGCTTGCAGGACCAGGCCACGCTACGGGTATTGACCGAGGACGTGCTCAAGACGAGCGAAATCGAAGGCGAACGACTCAACCCGGATACGGTACGCTCCTCCCTGGCGCGACGGCTTGGCGTGGAGGTGAGCGCACTCGCGCCGGCGGATCGCCATGTCGACGGCGTTGTCGACATGGTGCTGGATGCCACCGGTCACTTTGAACACCTGCTGACGACTGAACGACTGTTTGGCTGGCATGCCGCAATGTTTCCCACCGGGTACAGCGGCCTGACGCTGATCCACACGGGCCGCTGGCGCGATGATGCAGCGGGCCCGATGCAAGTGGTGTCGGGGTCGGTCGGTCGGCGACGGGTGCACTTCGAAGCGCCGCCGGCCCGCCTGCTGGACGCCGAGATGGCGCAATTTCTGGCCTGGTTCAATACCGGCGGGGAGCCCGATCCGGTTGTCAAAGCCGGCTTGGCGCATCTGTGGTTTGTCACGCTGCACCCGTTCGATGACGGCAACGGTCGCATCGCGCGCGCGGTGGGCGATATGGCTTTGGCGCGCGCCGAAAAGTCGGCGCAACGTTTTTACAGCCTGTCAGCGCAAATCCAGCGCGAGCGAAAAGATTACTACGACATGCTGGAGCATTCCCAGCTCGGGGGACTTGACGTCACCGCCTGGATTGAATGGTTTCTCGCTTGTCTGCTGCGGGCGATACAGGGCGCGGAAGTCACCTTGTCGGCGGTGCTGACGAAAGCCCGCTTCTGGCGGCAATGGGCGGGAACGCCCTTGAACGAGCGTCAGATCAAACTGATCAACCGCTTGCTGGATGGGTTTGACGGCAAGCTCACCAGCAGCAAGTGGGCAGTGATCGCGAAATGCTCGCCGGATACCGCCCTGCGCGACATTCAGGATTTGCTGGCGCGCGGCATGCTGAAGAAATCGGATTCCGGCGGACGCAGCACGAGCTACACACTCGCCGACGAGGCTTGATGTTCGGGCGCTTACCCCCGCTACCGTTTCAGCTTGGCAAACGCGGCCGCCATTGTGCCTGTTGGTTCGGGTTGGCGTTGCGCGGGGCGCGGCGACCCAGTTGATGCCGTCCTGCCAGCGCCGACTTTTGGCGCGGGCGGGACGCCCAACAATCTACCAGCGCCGACTTTTGAGTTGCGTGCCGCCTCGTCGCTCAGGCGCATGGTCAGGGCGATACGTTTTCTGGGAATATCGACTTCCAGCACCTTCACCTTCACCACGTCGCCGGCTTTGACAACGGTGTGCGGGTCTTTGACGAAGCTGTTGGCGAGCGCCGAGATATGCACCAGACCATCCTGATGCACGCCGATGTCGACAAAGGCGCCGAAGTTGGTGACGTTGGTGATCACGCCTTCGAGCTGCATGCCCGGTTCCAGGTCCTTGAGCGACTCGACGCCATCGCGGAATGACGCGGCCTTGAATTCCGGACGCGGGTCGCGGCCGGGCTTTTCGAGTTCCTTGAGAATGTCCCGCACGGTGGGCAGGCCGAAGCGCTCGTCGGTGTATTTTTCCGCTTGCAGTGCGCGCACGGCACGCCCGTCGCCAATCAGTTCCCGCACGCCCTTCTTGATGTCCTTGATGATGCGTTCCACCACCGGATAAGCCTCGGGGTGCACGGCCGAGGCGTCGAGCGGGTTTGATCCGCCGTTGATGCGCAGGAAGCCCGCCGCCAGCTCGAAGGTCTTGTCGCCGAGGCGCGGCACTTTCAGCAGCGCGGCGCGCGAGGCGAAGGCGCCATGGCAGTCACGATGGCTGACGATGTTGGCGGCGAGCGTGCCGTTCAAGCCGGAGATGCGGGCCAGGAGCGCCACCGAAGCGGTGTTGACATCAACGCCGACCGAATTCACGCAGTCTTCAACCACGGCATCGAGGCTCCGCGCGAGCCTGCCCTGATTGACGTCGTGCTGGTACTGGCCGACGCCGATGCTCTTGGGATCGATCTTGACGAGTTCCGCCAGCGTGTCTTGCAGGCGGCGGGCGATCGAGACGGCTCCGCGCAGGGTGACATCGAGATCGGGGAATTCGCGCGCTGCCAGCTCCGATGCCGAATATACCGATGCGCCGGCTTCCGACACGACGATCTTGGTCAGCTTCAATTCCGGGTGCCGCTTCATCAGATCGCCCGCCAGTTTGTCGGTTTCGCGGCTGGCGGTGCCGTTGCCGATGGCAATCAGTGTTGCGCCGTGTTGTTGCGCCATCCGCTGCAGCGCATGCAGGCTGCCGTCCCAGTCGCGGCGTGGTTCGTGCGGATAGAGCGTGGCGGTTTCCAGCAGCTTGCCGGTGGCATCGACGACGGCGACCTTGACGCCGGTGCGGATGCCCGGATCGAGCCCGATCACCGTCTTCGGCCCGGCCGGCGCGGCGAGCAGCAGATCGTGCAGGTTGCGCGCAAAGACGCGGATCGCTTCGGCCTCGGCGCGTTCGCGCAACGCACCCATCAGCTCGGTTTCGAGATGCAGCGAGAGCTTGACCAGCCAGGCCCAGCGCGCGGTCTCGGCCAGCCATTTGTCTGCCGCGCGGCCCTGTTCCCGGATGCCGACATGGCCCGCGACCATGCCGATGCAGGGCGACGGCTCGGGCGGATCGCGCAGTTCCGCCTCGGTCTTGAGCGACACGCGCAACACGTCTTCATTGCGGCCGCGAAACATCGCCAGCGCACGGTGTGACGGCACGGATTTGAGCGGCTCGCGGAAATCGAACCAGTCGCGGAACTTGGCGCCCTCCAACTCTTTTCCCGCGACGACGAGAGACACGATCAACGCATGTTCATTCAGATAGTTGCGCAGCTTTTCCAGCAGCGCGGCATCCTCGGAAAAACGCTCCATCAGGATCTGCCGCGCGCCTTCGAGCGCCGCTTTCACGTCGGGCACATGCTGCTCGGGCGGCTCCTTTTCCAGATTTACATATTTCGCCGCTTCGGTTTCGGGGTGCTTGGTCGGGTCGTTGAACAGCGCATCGGCCAGCGGTTCCAGCCCCGCCTCACGGGCGATCTGCGCCTTGGTGCGACGTTTCTGCTTGTAGGGCAGATAGAGGTCTTCGAGGCGTTGCTTGGTCTCCGCATTCTCGATTGCGCTCTGCAGTTCCGGGGTGAGCTTGCCCTGCTCCGCGATGCTGGCCAGCACCGTGGCGCGACGCTCTTCAAGCTCGCGCAGATAGCCGAGTCGCTCTTCCAGCGTGCGCAACTGCGTGTCGTCGAGGTTGTCGGTCACCTCCTTGCGATAGCGGGCGATGAAGGGCACGGTCGCGCCCTCGTCGAGCAACTGGACGGCGGCGATGACCTGGGCGGGGCGAACGCCGATTTCCGCGGCGATGCGGTCTGGAATGGAGGGCAGCATGTTCAGTAGTGGGGGGGGATTTCGTCGAGCAGGCTGCGCTGTTCGGCCGGTTGTGCTTGCACCATCTGCTGGCGCAGCGCGCGTAACTCGTGCTGTAGCTGGCTGATCTGTTCCTGCTGGCGATAAACGGTGTGGTTGAGCGTTTCGAGCAGGTCTTCGGCAAAGGCCAGCTTGACTTCGAGTTCGGTGAGGCGCGTATCCATCAGACGGGTTCCGGATCGACCTTGGGCTCGGCCTTGGGCTCTGCGGGCTTGGCGAGCATCGCCGCGCGTGTTTCGGGGGTTTCAAGGCTGATGCGCCCCAGCGCGCCGCTGCGGTAATCGGTGAGCAGGATCATCGCGGCCTTTTCCAGGTCAAGTTCCCCTCCCCTGCCCTTGATGATGCAGCCGCGCTTTCGGGCGACGATTTCGACGACAGCGACGGCGTCCATGGTTGCGACATCCATTTTGTAACGCGCGGTCAGCAGGGCCGGATAACGGGCCAGCAAAATGCCGGCGAGGAAGATGGCCACGTCGGCATCGATCACCGCATTACGGCCGATGGCGTGGCTGGCGGCGAGCATGAAACCGTCTTCGTCGTGTTCAATCTTCGGCCACATCAGACCCGGCGTGTCGATGATGGTCTGGCGCAACGAGAGGTCGAAACTCTGCTGGCTCTTGGTGACGGCCGGCTCGTCGCCGACGGCCGCGATGCGACGTTTCAACAACGCGTTCATCAGCGTCGATTTGCCGACGTTGGGAATGCCCATGATCATCATGCGCAGCGGCTTCACGTTGTCGTCGCGATGCGGCGCCAGTTGCTGGCAAAGCGCCGGCACGCGGGCGGCATCGCCCGGTTTCTTGCACGAAATGGCGACGGCCTTCACACCCGGCTGGCGGCTGTAATGGTCGAGCCATTGCTGAGTCACGGCGGGATCGGCAAGATCAGCCTTGTTCAACAGCTTGAGGCAGGGCCGCTGGCGCGCGAGGCGCAGTTCGCGAATCATCGGATTGCTGCTCGCTTCGGGCAGACGGGCGTCGAGCACTTCGATCACCACGTCGGTGCGCGCCATGGTCTCGGCAGCCTTCTTGCGCGCCGAGGTCATGTGACCGGGGAACCATTGGATGGACATTGGGAGTTTTATGCGTTGAGCGGGCCGTAATTATCCCGGAAACCGCGGCCTTGCCGGACTCTTTTCGGCCAACCCCGTAAAAGTCGGCGCTGGCGGAACGGCGTCAGCCGGGACGCCGCCAATACGGGGACGGCGTCAGCCGGGACGCCGCCAACCCGGGGACGGCGGCTTAGCGCGCTGTGTGCGCCAACGCGCCGCGGAATTGGCGTTGCACGCTGGATAGCCACTGCGCTACCCTGCCCTGCCATGTCTCGCGTTCGCTCCGCGCCGGGCAGACGAAATCGCTGACCACGCGGTTGCGCCCACCATGCTTGGCCTGATACAGCGCCCGGTCGGCGGCGGCGACGAGCATTTCCGCCTGGACAGCAGGCTCGCTGGCTGCCGCATCCAGCGGCAGCATGGCGAGGCCGATCGAGATCGTGACGGGCACCGTCTGGTCGGATTGCGACCGAAAGAGTTGGGCCGCCACGGCGACACGGATGCGCTCGGCGATTTCCTGTGCATGTAAGGCGGCGGTTTGCGGCAGTAGCACAACAAACTCTTCGCCACCGTAACGGGCGATGGTGTCGCTGGTACGTAGTTGCGCCTGAATGACATCTGCCACGCCCCGCAAAACCACATCGCCGCTCTGGTGGCCGTGACTGTCGTTGATGCGCTTGAACTTGTCGATGTCGAGAAACATGCAGGCCAGCGGCTGGCGGTGGCGCTGCGCCTGGCTGATTTCGACCAGGCAACGATGCTCGAAATAGCGGCGGTTTTGCACACCGGTGAGGCTGTCGGTCAGCCCGACCCGTTTCAGACGTTCCTGCGTCAGCGCGCTTTCGAGGCAAAAGGCGACGATGGCCGCCAGACGATCCAGAAAATCGGTGCCGGCGGCGGCGTCATAACGCTCGCTGGCCACGCTGCCCAGTTGCAGGCTGCCCATCAGTTTCCCCTGGCGCACCAGCGGCAAGAGGGCCACTGAGGCGATGGCGCCAGCCGGCGCGTCGAACAGGGGGCCATGACGACGGGCATCGAAGGCGCACAGACAGGTGGTGTGCTCGGTTGCGTGCTCGGTGGCGTACACCGGCTCAAGCAGTTCGTCGGACTGAAGCAGCAACAAACCGGGGAGCAAGGCGCCGCCCGTGCTCGCCTCCAGAATGCGCGCCGCCTCATATTCCTCGTCAAGCAGCGCCAGACTGACGAATTCGATATCGAATGCCGCCTTGTAATCCACCAGCAAAACACGGAGCAATTCCGTCAGCGAACGCGCGCCAATCAGGCTGCGCTCCAACTGGTCGAAACGCCGCATCTTGTCTTCGTTCCGCCGCGCTTCATTAAGCAACGCTTCCAGTTGCTGGCGAAGGGAATAGTTTTCAAATTGCAGGCCGTTTTGCATGGGCAAATTAACGGCCCGGAAGAAAACAACTTGAGAGCCGATCAGGGCCCGCCCCTCCCATCCTCCCCGCGCGGGGAGGTGACTACAGCGAGCGCAGCAGCGCGTAGGTGCACAACGACATCAGCACGTTCGGGAACAGACCGAACAGGGCGATCGCAATGCCATTCAAGGACAGCAGGAAACGCATGTCGAGGCTGGCGACAATGGGCGCGGCGTCGACCGGCGCGTCGAAATACATCAGCTTGACGACGCGCAGATAGTAGAAGGCGCCAATCAGCGAGAACATCACGGCGAAGACGGCGACGGCGATGTAACCGGCATCGACCGCAGCGATCAGCACGGAGAATTTGGCGAAGAAGCCGACGAAGAACGGCACGCCGGCCATCGACAGCATGGTCACCATCATCACGGCGGCAAACCACGGGCTGCGCTGGTTCAGGCCCTTGAAATCTTCCAGATGCTCGGCCTCGTAGCCGGCGCGCGACAGCAGCAAGACCATGCCAAAGGAGGCCAGCGACATGATCACATAGGCCACGGCGTAATACATCGCGGAACTGTAGGCGTTCAGGGCGTAGTGGCGGTCGGGGCCGACCACGCCGCTCATCAGGGCGAGCAGCATGAAACCCATGTGGGCAATGGCGGAATAGGCCAGCATGCGCTTGATGTTGGTCTGGGCAATCGCCGCCAGGTTGCCGAGCGCGATGGAGAGCACGGCCAGGATCATCAACATCGCCTGCCAGTGCTCGGCCAGTTCGAACAGGCCATAGACCATGATGCGCATGGCCATGGCGAAAGCAGCAAGTTTCGGCGCGGAAGCGATCAGCAGCGTGATGGGGGTCGGTGCGCCGTGATAGACGTCGGGCACCCACATGTGGAAAGGCACGGCGCCCAGTTTGAAGGCGATGCCGGAGACGAGGAAGACCAGGCCGAAGACCAGCACGGTCTTGTTGGCCACGCCCAGATGCAGGGCCTGCGCCACGCCGCCGATTTCAAGCGTGCCGGTCGCGCCATAGACCATCGACATGCCGTAGAGCAGCAAGCCGGAGGCCAGCGAGCCGAGGATGAAATACTTCATCGCCGCCTCGGTGGCGCGCGCGCTATTGCGGTCGATGGCCACCAGGGCATACAAGGACAGCGACATCAGTTCCAGGCCGAGGTAGAGGGACAGGAAGTGCGCCGCCGAGATCATCACCATCATGCCCAGCGTGGCGAACAGCACCAGGACGTAGTACTCCCCTTTATCGAGCTGGCGCGCCACCAGGTAACCTCGGCTGTAGACCAGCACGAAAATCACCGCCAGATAAACCAGCAGCTTGAGGAAGTCGGCAAGCAGGTCGTCGACAAACATGTTGCTGAAGGTCAGCACCACCTGGCCGTCCATGGTCAGGTAGGTGATAAGCGCGCAGCCCACCAGGGTAAGGATCGTCAGGGCGGCGGTAATCCAGCGCTGCGAGCGGCCGAAGAAGACATCCACCAGCAGGATGACGCAGGCCATCGTCAACAGGAAGATCTCCGGCGCGGCCGGGTAGAAATCGGGCATTACAAAATTCTTGAGCATCGCTTGTCTCGTCTCGCCGCTTACAGCTTGCTCACAGCCACGTGCTTGAGCAGGTTGTCCACCGAGGCATGCATCACTTCAGTGAATGGATAGGGGTAAATGCCCATGGCCAGCACGCAGAACGCCAGCAGTGCAAGGAAAAGGAATTCCCGGCTGTTGATGTCGGCAAGCTCGGCCACATGGCTGTTGGCCACCGCGCCGAAAACCACGCGCTTGTACATCCACAGGGTGTAGGCGGCGCCGAGGACCAAGGTTGTCGCGGCGGCAAAGCCGACCCAGAAATTGAACTTGATGGCGCCCAGGATCACCATGAACTCGCCGACAAAGCCCGAGGTGGCGGGCAGGCCGGCATTGGCCATGGCGAAGAGCATGAAGAAGGCGGCGAACTTCGGCATGGTGTTCACCACGCCGCCGTAGTCGGCGATGTTGCGCGAGTGCATGCGGTCGTACATGACGCCGACGCAGAGGAACATCGCGGCGGAGATGAAGCCGTGTGAAATCATCTGCACCAGCGCGCCCTCGACGCCGATCTGGTTGAAGATGAAGAAGCCGAGCGTGACGAAGCC
>JAUSBB010000023.1 GCA_030652245.1 Rhodocyclaceae bacterium
CCGAGCTGCTGCTTGGTGATCATGGGTTCCCTTGGGATGCGGCCAGTTGGCGGCTGGGTTCGCCCTGCCCGAGCAGGCGGTTTAGCAGCCGAAAGTTCTGTTGCTCGTGACGAACTCGGCCGGCGACGATGGCGGGGTCTATGCCCAGGCGGTCGGCAAAGGCCTGGGTCGTCGATGCCGTCGGGTTCGCCTTGGTCGCGAATGTCGCCCACTCAGCTTGTGGCAGCAGCGCTTCTTGCGCCATTTCGTCGGCTTCGGCTTCCTGTCGGTCGGCCTTGTCTGGGCTGTCCAGGTCGTCGGCAAAGAAGGGGTGGCCTTCGTCCAGATGGCGAGCGACGTGGGCGAGCTCGTGCAGCAGGACAAACCAGAAGTTGTCCAGCCGGTCATGGCGTAGCGTGAGGGCAACAACGGGGCGCCCCTGATCGAGCATGGCGGCGCCATCAAGGTAGGTAGCCTTGAAATGCGGTTCGATCACCAGCACGATGCCTGCGCGCGCCAGGTATTCGCGCGCCAGCTTGGGGCCTTCCTGAAACGAGGACAGGCGCGCGAGTTCGCGCAGCCAGCGTGCCGTGATTACACCTTTCTTGTAGTCACGCGAGAGATCGACGGCGCGGGCATTCTTGAGCACGCACAGCCTCCAGGCAAGCAGCGCCGCTTCATCCATTCGCCTTTCGCCGCGCTGATGCAGCGGTGCGCGCATCAGGACCGGTTCCGCCGGGTTGGGCGATAGGCCGCGGAGAAATCCACGCATCAGGTCTTCGGCATAGTCCTTGAGCCTGGTTGCATTGCCGGTGAAGCTGCCGAAGCAGCCACGGTCAAGCATTTCCTTGAGCGGGAAGCGCGTGTAGTCGATGTCGGGCACTTCGAGCACACTTTCGCCGACTTCGGCACCGCCGATCAAGACCTCGGCCGGAATGCCCAGGCCTTGATGCAGGCGGCGAATCATGGTCAGCGAGAGTGGACGCTTGCGCCCCAGCACTTCCGACACCTTGGGTGCGGAACCGATGTAGGGAATCAAGTCCTTGCGCGTCAGGCCCGCTTGGTCGAGGCGAAACAGGATGGCATCCACGGGATCAGGCACGACAGGCGGCACGATCTTGCGCTCGTAGTCTTCGATGACCAATGCCAGCAGCTCAAGCTCGTTTTCGTTCGCGCTTCCCGCATCGGGGTTGGCCGCCATCAAAGCCGAGAGGCGCGTCATGGCTACCGCGTAGTCGGTCTCGTTCTTGATGAGCTTCACCTTCATTTTTCTCTCCTGCCCCTGATTCGCCCCGAGGCGCGGGAAATCCTCAAAATTTCTTCTGGTTGTACTCGGCATGGGTGCCGATCCATTCCACAACTACCAAACCACCCAGATAGCGAACCTGGACCACTAGCCGATACCGGTTGCCCTTGACGTTGAAGATCACCCGGTTGTCGGCCAGGAAATCGGCGCTGCTGTAGCGCTGCTTGATGTCCTGAGATGTTTGCCATTGGCTGCGTTCGACTTCGTCCTGCCATGCATCAATCGGTCCCCGGGCATCGGCATGGGATTGCTTGAACCGCTGAAGAAGTGGCAGGCCGAGAATTCGCATTGGGAAACGGGAGATGATTGCCGATAGTATATGTTCCCAAAATGGGAAAATCAAGCAGATTCCCTTGTATGGTGGCTGCGCATTGGCGGCGTTGAAGGGTTTCTGCTCCGTCATTCGGCGAGGCGTTGTCGCTTTTGCAACAACGGCCTGCGATTGGCAAGCTGGGGTGTAGGGGTTTCGTCACGCCGTACCGTCAGCGCCGACTTTCACAGCGAGCGGAGTTCCTGCCTTACTTGAGCAGGCGCCGCCGCGCCAGCGTCAGCGCCAGCCAGAAGGCGGCAGCCGTCGTAACCAGCAGGGCGCCGATGTGCAGGAGGGGGCTGGCCGGCAGTTCGCCGAAGACCAGCGGACGCACCAGTTGCACCGCATGCGACAGCGGCAGCCAGTTCGCGATGGCCTGCACCAGTGGCGGCAGTTGTTCGATGGGGAAGAACACGCCGCACAGCAGCACCATCGGGGTGATGAAGAGCGTGAAGTAGTACATGAAAAAATCGTAGGACGGCGCCAGCGCGGTCATGATCAGGCCGAGGGCGGCGAAGCACAGGCCGGTGAGGAAGATCACCGGCAGCGTCAGGAGCGCCAGCGGCCCGGCGGCCAGGCCGAGCAGAATGACCACCAGCAGGATCGCTGCCCCGGCGAGGCTGGCCTTGGTGGCGGCCCACATGCATTCGCCGGCCACCACGTCGTCGAGCGACACCGGCGCGTTCATGATCGCCTCCCAACTGCGTTGCACGTGCATGCGCGAAAAGCCCGAATAGAGCGTCTCGAAAGAGGCCGCGTTCATGGTCGAGGCGCAGATCGTGCCGGTGGCGAGGAAGGCGATGTAGGACACCCCGTCGACCTGCGGCAGCAGGCTGCCGAGTCCGTAGCCCAGGCCGAACAGGTAGATCATCGGGTCGGCCAGGTTGCCCAGCATCGAGGGCATGGCCAGTTTTTTCCAGACGAGAAAGTTGCGCCGCCACACCGCAAAGGCGCGGCGGGAGAGTTGTGGCGTCAACCGTCGGCGTTGATGCGGGCAATCAGCTTTTGCAGCACGATGACCGCCTGATCGTTGGCCACCTGGCAGGTGCCGGCATTTTCATGCCCGCCGCCGCCATACTGCAGCATCAATTCGCCGACGCGGGTTTTCGAGCTGCGATTGAGGATCGACTTGCCGGTGGCGAACACGGTGTTTTGCTTCTGCACGCCCCACAGCGCGTGAATGGAGATGTTGGCCTCGGGAAACAGCGCGTAGATCATGAAGCGGTTGGTCGCCCAGATGGTTTCTTCGTTGCGCAGGTCGAGCACCACCAGATTCTTGTAGACCATACTGCAGCGCTGGATCTGCTCCTTGGCGCGGGCGGCATGATCGAAGTAGAGATCGACGCGTTCCTTGACATCGGGCAGCTTGAGAATGTCGTCGATGCCATGGTCGCGGCAGTATTTGATGAGGTCCATCATCAACTGGTAGTTGCTGACGCGGAACTCGCGGAAACGGCCCAGGCCGGTGCGCGAATCCATCAGATAGTTGAGCAGCACCCAGCCATGCGGATCGAGGATTTCGTCGCGGGTGAATTGCGCCGAATCGGCTTTGTCGACCGCGGCCATCATTTCGTTGAACGTGGTGGAGAATCGGGCGCTGCCGCCGTAGTGCTCGAATACCACGCGTGCCGCCGAGGGGGCGTCGGGATGGATGATGTGTTCGGGACGTTCGCCGGGATTGCGGAAAGTTTCGGAAATGTGGTGGTCGAAGGCCAGATGCACGCCCGGCACATAGGGCAGGTTGGTCGTGATGTCGCGGCTGGTGATCTCGATCTTGCCGTCCTGCATGTCCTTGGGATGGACGAACTTGATGTCGTCGATCAGGTCGAGTTCGTTGAGCAGCACGGCGCAGACCAGGCCGTCGAAATCGCTGCGGGTCACCAGGCGGTATTTGGGTACGGACATGCGCTATCTCCTGCGTGTAAAAACAAAGTTCGATCTGGATTGTAACCACTCAGTCGCGTAGTTCGCGCCCGGTCAGCTTGAGAAAAACGTCTTCCAGATTGGCCGGACGGTGCAGGGTCTTGAGCTGCGGGCGATCCGCCAGATGCGCCAAAAGCGGCGCGGCGTCCTCGACGTAACAAAAGGCGGTTTCCCCGCTGACCTCGCAGCGCCGGGTGAACTGGCGCGCCTGTTCCGCCGCCCAGGCGTCGGCGCCTTCGCCATAGACCTCCACCACCTGCGGCTCGATGCGTTCGGCGATCAGCGTGCGTGGCGTGCCCAGCGCGATCAGGCGGCCGTCATCGACGATGGCCAGCCGGTTGCAGAGGCGCTCGGCCTCGTCCATGAAGTGGGTGGTCAGCAGAATGGTCTTGCCGGTGGCGAGTAGTTGCTTGAGCCGATTCCAGATCATGTGGCGCGCCTGCGGATCGAGCCCGGTGGTGGGTTCGTCGAGCACCAGCAGTTCCGGGTCGTTTACCAGAGCGCGGGCCAGGGTGAGGCGCCGCTTCATGCCGCCCGATAGCGTGCGCAGGCTGATATCGGCCTTGCTGGCCAGACCGGCGAATTCGAGCAGGTCGGGAATGCGGCGCCACAGCGTGGCATCGGAGAGGCCGAAATAGCGGCCATACACCAGCAGGTTTTCGGCGGCGGTGAAGTCGGGGTCGAGGTTGTCGAACTGCGGCACCACGCCGACTCGCGCGCGGGCCTCACGGGCACGCGCCGGCACCGGCTCCCCCAGCAGGGTGATCGTGCCACTGTCGGGCGCGGTCAGCCCGAGGCAACAGCGCAGCGTGGTGGTCTTGCCGGCGCCGTTGGGGCCGAGCAGCCCGAAGCATTCACCGCGCTCGAGCGCGAACGACAGCCCGGCAACCGCCGGTTTGCCGTCATAAGCCTTGCAGAGCCGGTCGACGATCAGCGGCGCGGTTTCAGTCATTCAATCTTGAATTCGCCCACACTGCCATGCAGCGCTGTCGCCATGCCGGCCAGATTCTCGGCGCGGCCGGTGCCCTCGCTAACGGCATCGCGGATGCCGCCGATTAGATCGGCGATGCGCGTGATGTTCTGTTCCACCTGATGCACGCTGGCCTGCTGGCGGTCGGTGGCCTGGGCGATTTCATCGATCAGGCGCGTGACCTCGCCCGAACCGGCAACGATTTCGCCGAGCGCAGCGCCCGCTTCGCGCGCCATGCCGACGCCGGTGCTGGCGGTCTGCGCGCCCTGGCTGATCATATTCACGGTCTGGCCGATATTGACGTGGATGGCGGCAATCATCGTGCTGATTTCGCCGGTGGCGGCCGAGGTGCGCTCGGCCAGTTTGCGCACCTCGTCGGCGACCACCGCGAAGCCGCGCCCCTGCTCGCCGGCGCGCGCCGCCTCGATGGCGGCATTCAGCGCCAGCAGATTGGTCTGGTCGGCGATGTCATGGATGGTGCGGACGATGGTGTCGATCTGCTGGCTCTGGGCGCGCAAGCCCTCGACGGCCTGCGCGGCCGCGCCGACATGCTGGCTGATCTGCTCCATGCCGGCGATGGTGTCTTGCACGATGCGGCCGCCCGCCGCCGCCCGCTCGGCCGCAACATGGCCCCGGCTGGCGGTGGTTCTGGCGCTGCCGGCAATGTCGTCCACCGTGCCGGCCAGCGCGCTGACCGCTTCGCGAATGCCATCGGCCTGTTGCGACTGTTCGCGCAACTGGCCGGCGACGCCGTTGAGAAAGGCATGGATGTCGCGCGAGTCGTGGCTGACGCCATCCGACAGGCGTCGGGTTTCGCCGATCAGGGCGCGCAGGTTGATGGTCATGGCATTGAAGCTGTCGATGATTTCGCCGATGGTGTCGGCGCTCTGCATCGCGCAACTGTGCGTCAGATCCTTGTTCGAAATCTGGTTGGTCACCTCGGCGATGCGGCGCAGTCGTGTAAGCAGGATGAGGTTGAGCAGCCAGTAATTGGCGACGCCGATCGACAGGCCGGCGACCAGGCAACCGGCGACGAACCACGGCAGCATGCCGGGTTTCCACTCGACGAAGATGTTGGCGTAGAAGGGAAAAATCAGCGCCACGGCCAGGCCGAAGCCGAGGTAGGAGAGCAGCAGATTGCGCAGAATCGAAGGGCCGCCGCGAGGGTTTGTTTTCATGGGTTCCACTCTGCTTTAGTTAAATGACCGGACAAGATACGCATCCTGCCCCGTTTTCGTCAATATCGCTTGCCGGAGTAAAATTGTGGTTTTATTCGCCCGGGGTTCGATCATGACCACAAAGTCCCACACTTGGCGCTTCTTTCGCGCCGGCGGATTCGACCAGCCGCGCATCGACACCCCTGCCGACCTGCTCGCCATCGGCGCGCTGGATCAGAAGCTCTGGGTTGCGCTCTCCTGTCCGGTGGCCGGCAGCGAATTCGACCGCCGCACCCTGGCGCTGCTCGACAGCGACAACGACGGTCACATCCGCGCCCCCGAGTTGATTGCCGCCGTGCGCTGGGCGGGCGAACGCCTTGTAGACCACGCCGCCCTGCTGGGCAAGACTGCCGGCGTGTCATTGGCAGCGATCAATGCCGCCGATGCAGAAGGCGCGCTGATCGCCGCGGCAGCGAGCGCGGTGCTGGCCGAAACTGGCGGCGCGCTAGTCACGGTAGAGGCGGCCAGCGCCGCGCAAACGCGCTTTGCCGAGAAGGCCGTGGCCGCCTGGGAAGCCGATGGGGCAGCCGCCCAGCCGCTCGGCGATGCCACCGCTATCGCATATGCGGCGCTGACCGCGGTTGCCGCCAAGGTGGATGACTTTTTCACCCGCTGCCAGCTAGCCGCCTTTGACGGCCGCGCCACCGACCTGTTGAATGCCTCGGAGGATGCGCTGAAGGCGCTGGCCGGTGCCGCCCTGACGCCACAAAACGCACTGATCGCCGCGTTGCCCATTGCAAAAGTCGGCGCTGGCGGGACGGCGGAAGGCCGGACCGCCGCCAACATGGGGACGGCGGCATTGCCGCTTGCCGAAGGCACCAACCCCGCCTGGGCGGACGCCATCGCCGCGCTGCGCGACCAGGTCGTCACGCCGCTCCTCGGCGCGCGCGACGCGCTCACCGCCGCCGAGTGGCAAACGCTGAAAGACCAGTTCGCGCCCTACGCCGCCTGGCTGGCCGCCAAGCCGGACGCCGCCGCGATGGGCGACGGCGTGCTGGCGCTCGAACGGCTGGCGCGTTATTGCCGTGACCTGATGACACTGGCCAACAACTTCGTCACCTTCAAGAATTTCTACACGCACCAGGAGCCGGCGCTGTTCCAGATCGGCACGCTCTATCTGGATGGCCGCGCCTGCGAACTGACGGTCGCCGTCAACGACCCCGGCAAGCATGCGGCGCTCGCCTCGCTCTCAAGACTTTGCCTGGTCTATTGCGACTGCGCGCGCGGGGCAGAGAAACTGAGCATCGCCGCCGCCTTCACGGCGGGCGACAGCGACCAGTTGATGGTCGGCAGGAACGGCGTGTTCTATGACCGGCAGGGCAGGGACTGGAACGCGACCATCACCAAGATCGTCGACCACCCGATCAGTCTGCGGCAGGCCTTCTGGTCGCCCTACAAAAAACTGGCGCGACTGGTGTCCGAACAGTTGCAGAAGCTCGCCGCCAGCAAGGCCGGCGCGGTCGATGGCAAGCTGGCCGGCGTGGCCAGTGCGGTCGGCAAGGCCGCCGAAACACCAACCAAGCCACCCGCCGCGCCCTTCGACGTCGGCAAATTCGCCGGCATCTTCGCGGCCATCGGTCTGGCCGTCGGCGCCATCGGCACGGCCATCGCGGCCATGGTCACCGGCTTGCTGGGCCTCAAGTTCTGGCAGTTGCCGCTGGCGCTGGCGGGTTTGTTGCTCCTCATCTCCGGCCCGGCCATGCTGGTCGCCTGGTTCAAGTTGCGCGCCCGCAACCTCGGGCCGCTGCTCGACGCCAACGGCTGGGCGGTGAATGCCCGGGCGCGCATCAACATTCCCTTCGGCACCTCGCTCACCCAGCTCGCCGCGCTGCCGAAAGGCGCCGAAAATTCGCTCACCGACCCCTACGCCGAAAAACCGCCGCCGTGGAAGGCGATTATCATCGGCTTGTTCGTGCTCGCCGGCATTCTGCTGGCGGGAATTTCCTTCATGGCTCACTGATAAACCAATGGACTACCTTACTCTCCCCGTCACCCCCCTGGTTCAAAACTGCACGATTCTCTGGGACCCAGCCACCCGTCAGGCGGCGGTGGTCGATCCCGGCGGCGATGTCGAGGCGATTCTCGACGTCATCGAGGAAAACCACCTCAAGGTCGAAAAGCTGCTGCTCACGCATGGCCATATCGATCACGTGGGCGGCACGATGGCGCTCGCCAAGCGCCTCAATGTGCCGGTGGAAGGCCCGCAGCGCGCCGATGCCTTCTGGTTGGAGCAACTGACCGAACAGTGCAGCATGTTCGGTTTTCCGCCGACGCCGGCATTCACCCCCGACCGTTGGCTGGAAGACGGCGACACGGTGACGGTGGGCGGCCTCACGCTCGATGTGCTGCACACCCCCGGTCACACGCCGGGGCATGTGTCGTTCATCCATAAGCCCTCGAAGCTCGCCCTCGTCGGCGACGTGTTGTTCGCCGGCTCGATCGGCCGCACGGATTTTCCGCTCGGCAACCCGACTGAATTGATCCACTCCATCCGCGAAAAGCTCTTTCCGCTGGGCGACGAGGTCACATTCATTCCCGGCCATGGGCCCAACTCCACCTTCGGCGAGGAACGTGCCAGCAATCCCTACGCGGGCGACCGGGTCGGATAAATAATTCGCCCCGGTATGGGCGTCGAATCGCGGCCGCTTTTATTTGCCAGCGTCCGTACAATTGCTCCCGCTCATGAACCAGAAAACAACATGATCTGCGACACCGATCTCGCCGGCTTCGCGGACGCCGTCATCGAGGCCTCGCGCACCCAGCCCGTCATCGTCGACTTCTGGGCCGAGTGGTGCCCGCCCTGCGTCGCGCTTACGCCGGTTTTGGAGCGCGTTACCACCGCGTTGGGCGGCCGGCTCAAACTCGTCAAGGTCGAGGTGGATGACGAGGACAACATGAAGCTGGCCGGCCGTTACGGTCTCAAGGGCTTTCCCACCGTGCTGCTGTTCAGCAGCGGTGAGGTCAAGGGACGGTTTTCCGGGGCGCGCGGGGATCATTGGGTGAAAAGCTTTCTTGCCGAACACGGCGTAAGTTGAATCCGTGCCGTCAATCAACCTCTGGCAGCGCATTTTCGCGCCCTTTGCGGCGGGCTATTTCCTCTCCTATTTGCTGCGGAACGCCAATGCCGTCATCTCGCCGGAACTCAGGAGCGATCTCGGGCTGACTGCCGCCGACCTGGGTCTGCTGACTTCCGCCTACCTGCTCGCCTTTGGCGCCTTCCAGTTGCCGCTGGGCATCCTGCTCGACCGTTACGGCCCGCGTCGCGTCGAGGCCGCGCTGCTGCTGTTTTGCGCGGCGGGTTGCGCGCTCTTCGCGCTGGGCGAGAGCCTGCCGCAGCTCACCCTGGGCCGTGCGCTGATTGGCCTGGGCGTGTCGGCCTGCCTGATGGCGAGCTTCAAAGCTTTCTCGCTGTGGTTTCCCATCGAACGGCAGGCCTCGCTCAACGCCGCGATCATGGCCGCCGGCGGCCTCGGCGCGCTGGCCGCCAGTTCGCCGCTCTCCGCGCTGATGCCGGTGCTTGGCTGGCGCGGCATCTTCTTCGCGCTGGCTGCGATTGCGCTCGTGGTCGCGGGACTGATCTACACCACGCCGGAAAAGGCGAGCGGCGTCGCGAAGGAAAGCCTCCGCCAGCAACTGGCCGGCCTGGCGGCCATCCTCAAGAGCCGCGCCTTCTGGCGCTTCGCGCCGCAGACCACCTTTATCGTCGGCGGCTTCATGGCCTTGCAGGGACTCTGGGCGGTGCCCTGGCTGATGACGGTGAATGGCGCGACACGCGAGGTGGCGGCCTTCCATCTGCTGCTGATGGCCGGCGCGATGCTGACCGGTTTTCTCGCCATCGCCTTTTTCGTCCAGCGGCTCGCCCGGGCCGGCCTGCCGCCCGCGCGACTGCTCGCCATCGGCATGGGCGGCGGCCTGCTGGTCATGCTCGGCATCGTCCTCGATCTCGCCCCAACCTGGTTGCTCTGGCCGGCGCTGGGCCTGGTGTTCTCGGTGGGCAACCTTGCCTATGCGCTCCTGACCGGCGCATTTCCGCTCACCCTGGCCGGGCGCGTCAACACCGCGCTCAACCTGGGCGCCTTCATCGGCGCCTTCGGCATCCAGTGGCTGTTCGGCGTGGCGGTCGATGGTTTTCAGGCGCTCGGCAGCGATCCGGCCACGGCCTACCGCGCCAGCCTCGCCGGTCTACTGGTGTTGCAGACGGCTGGCTGGGGCTGGTTCATCATCGAGAGCCGCCGCTCGACACGCTTACAGGAAACATCCGCATGAACCCTGACCACAACCACACGGAAACCACGGCAGAATTTGACAACCTGCTGCGCTTTGGCGTGCAGGCGGCGCTGGCCACCACCGATTTCGTCAGCGCCTGCAACGCCTACCGCGAGAACCTGCCGGAGCTGGCGCCGCAGTATGCCGCCATGATGCCGCCCGGCAGCGCGCGCGCCATCGCCTACGCCATGTTCCGCGAAATCTGGAACCATCTGCCGCGCCCCGACCAGGGCTGGAAACCGCTGACACTGTCTAAGCCGGAGCGGAACGCGCCCTGCCCCTGCGGTTCGGGGCAAAAATACAAGCAGTGCTGCGGGCCGCTGTCCGGCACGTCGCCTTTCGGCCCAAGCGGCTTTTCGGTGCTGGCCTATGTGCTCGAAACCATCCCGGTTGCCCAATACAAAAACCTGCCTTTCAGGAAGCTCAATCCCGAAGAGCTCGCCCACGTCGCCGAACAGTGGCTGAAAGATGGCCGCGACGCTGTCGCCGCCGCCCTGCTCGAACCCCTGTTGCTCGATGTCGCCAAGCTCGACCAGCGCCACGAATATGCGTTCGACGTGTTGTGCGACGTCTATCTCGAACAGAATGAGCCCGCCCGGCGCGTTGCGCTGGCCGAACGCCTGATGCAAGCCACGGATCGCGATCTGAAAAGCGCCGCGATGCATCGCCGCTGCACCATGCTGGCGGATGCGGGCGACTACGCCGCCGCGTGGACGCTGTTCAAGGCAGCGCAGCGGCAAGACCCGGACAACCCGTCCCTGTCCCATCTCGAAGTCGTGCTGCTGGCCAGCCAGGGCGAGATCGAGCAGGCGCAAAACCGCGCCCGCTTCTGGGCGGCGCGCCTGCGCAAGCTGGGTTATGAGGAGGAGGGCATCGTCGCCTTCATGGACGACATCGCCCGCGACCCGCAAACCCTGCTTGACATGATGCAGGGCGGCGCCGACGCTGATGAAGAAGATGCCGGCTTCACCGAAGTCTCCGCAGAGGTTGCCGACGCCCTGATCGCACTGGTCGAAGCCCTGCCAGCGCCGTCCTGCCAGCACCGACTTTCACCGCAGGACGGCCACGCCGGCCCGCTCGAACCCGAGGCCGCGCTGGCCGCGATTGAAGCCGAATGGCGGAACGTGTATTGGCGCGACGACGAGGAAGAAGACGTCGGCCAATGGGAGGAAACCGGCTGGATCGACTGGCTCGCCGCACACCCGCTCGCCTGGCAGAGCTTTGCCGTGCTCGAAGACCTGGCCGGTTCGCTGGAAGACGCACTCTTTCCGGAGGAATACGACGAGGAGATCGACTGGCTGGAAGAAACCCTGCTCGACCATGCGATGGAACTGCTGCGCGTCAACATTGCCGCCAACCAGGCCGAGGGCTGCACGCTCGAATGGGGCTGGCACCAAAACCGCCCGGCGCTGCGCCTGATCGC
Organism: Rhodocyclaceae bacterium; assembly: GCA_030652245.1. GTDB lineage: Bacteria > Pseudomonadota > Gammaproteobacteria > Burkholderiales > Rhodocyclaceae > Sulfuricystis. The sequence goes on from JAUSBB010000023.1 coordinate 11,395, forward strand.
GCAGTTGGCCGAGATCGCGGCTGATTCGGATGAGGCGCTACCGTTGCTCGAATGGCTGCTGGCGCTTAATCCCAGCGACAACACCGGCCACCGCGTGGCGCTGGTGCATCATTACTGCGCGGCGGGGCGCGCCGCCGAGGCGCTGGCCGTCTGCGACGAACGCTTCCCGGGTGACGCATTGAGCGGCATGCGCTACGGCCGCGCGCTCGCCCTCTACCTGCTCGGCCGACGTGATGAGGCGGCGGCGGCGCTGGCCCAAGCGAAAAAACACTCCCCCAATATCCACAAGACCCTCGCCGCCGCGAGTCCGCGCATGCCGGCAATGACGCCGGGCATGGTCACGCATGGCGGCGAAGACGAGGCCTGGTATTACCGCATGGACTGGCTGCCGCTGTGGGAAAAGACCGGCGCGCTGGCGCTGCTTCTTTCACACTAACCCAAGGACGAAAACGCATGGACCAACGCCCCCGGCTTGACGCCAACTGGCTGGTCGAACACATTCAGGACAGCGACCGCAAGTTCGGCGACTTCGTGGCGGGGCGCGGCTGACCGGAAGCCGGGAAAAGTCCCAGTACTTGAGGTTTCCAGGTTCAAACCTCCCACACGCGCACCTCGGGCGTGCTGCCGGCGTCCCGCGCCGCCTTGCAGAAATCCCGGTCGAAGGTGTGCATGACGGCGCTTCCGCAGGCGGCCAGATGTAGCGCGTCGGCAAAATCGGCGCCTTCTGCATACCAGACAAGGGCGCTGTCGACTTCTTCGCCCGATTCGATCACGGTATCGCCGGCTTCCAGCAGCGCCCGGAAAAATTTCAGCAGTTCGGGCGGCGTTTTTTTGTAGCGCGCGCGCAGTACCCATTCGGTTTCCAGGAGTACGGTGCGTGAAACGAAGATGGTGTCGCCGGCGATGAGTTGGCGTACCACGGCGACCTGATCTGGGTGATCGGCGACCAGGGCGCGCACCAGCATATTGGTGTCAAGCGCAATCATCGGCTGTTTTTCTCGGCAGCTTCACAGTCCGCGCTGTAGTCGACCGGTTTGCAGAGTTCTTCGTCGGAGAGCGGCGGCCCATCATGTTTGAGCATGCCGATGAGGTCCGCAAATCTGCAGCCGGTTTTCTTGGGCAGCGCTTTAAGCGTGACGCCAGATGCGTTGGAAGCCAGGCTGATCTGGGTTCCGGCAACCCAATGCAATTCGTCCCGAATCTCCTTCGGGATGACGACTTGTCCCTTGCTTGAAAGGGTGATGGTGGCCATGGACATGAGAGTCTCCAATGGTAAGACGAGAAGTAAGGCGAATTATCTGCTCGTGCTGGGCTGATGGCAAGCATGCATGACGGGCGGGGGGCAACTTTCAAAATTCCTGCGGATCGACATCCAGATGCCAGCGCAGCTCGCGCGGTGTTTTGAGGGCGTAAAGCTGCGTTATCCAGCCGGCGAGAAAGTTTTGCAGCGCCGGGCGGCTCCGCGACTCGACCAGCAACTGGGCGCGTTCGCGGTTTTTTAGGCGCGCCAGGCGCATTGGCACCGGGTCGTAGAGCATGATGTCAGATGTGCCGAGCGCTTCGGCGGCGGCGACGGCCGTGCCCAGAAATTCGAGCGCTTGCGCAATTTCGGGCGCTTCGGCGCGCAGCAGCGCCTGGAAGGCAAAGGGCGGAAAGCCGGCGGCCTGGCGTTCGGCCAGTTGTTCGTTGGCGAAGGCGGCGTAATCGTGGTCGATCAGGGCGCGGTAGAGTGGGTGGTCGGGGTATTCGGTCTGGATCAGCACCGCGCCGGGCAGATGGGCGCGGCCGGAGCGGCCGCCCACTTGCATCAATTGCGCGAAGAGGCGTTCCGGCGCGCGGAAGTCGGCGGCGAACAGGGCGGCATCGGCGCCGACGACCCCGACCAGCGTGAGTTTGGGAAAGTCATGCCCCTTGGCGAGCATCTGCGTGCCGACGAGGATGTCAGCGCCGCCCGCGTGGATGGTCGCCAGCAGCGTCTGCCATTTCCGCGGCGAATCGGCCGAGTCGCGGTCGATGCGCAGGATGCGGGCCGCCGGAAAACGTTCGGTCAAGGCGGCTTCGAGCCGCTGGGTGCCGCGCCCGAAGGGTTGCAGGTCGAGGTTGCCGCAGCCGGGGCAGGCATGCGGAATCATCACTTCCAGCCCGCAATGGTGACAGCGCAGACGGCGGTCCGCCAAGTGCAGCACCAGATTGGCGGCGCAGCGCCGACAGTGCGAAATCCAGCCGCAGGCCGGGCAGGCCAGCACCGGGGCGTAGCCGCGGCGGTTGAGGAAGATCAGGCTTTGTTCGCCTCGCCCTAAGCGCTCGCCGATGGCGGAAATCATCTCCGCGGAGAGACCATCCTGCAATTTCTGTTTGCGCGTATCGACCGTCGTCACCGTGGGCATGGCGGCGGCGACCGCCCGAAGCGGCAGTTCCAGCAAGCTGTAGCGGCCGCTCGTCGCGTGATGAAATGTCTCCAGAGAAGGCGTCGCCGAGCCCAGCACGATGGGAATGTCGCGCTGCCGGGCGCGGAAGATGGCCACGTCGCGGGCCGAGTAACGCAAGCCGTCTTGCTGTTTGAAGGAGGCATCGTGCTCCTCATCGACGACAATGAGTTGCAGGCGCGGCATCGGCATGAACACCGACAGCCGCGTGCCGAGCACGATGGCGGCGTGGCCGCCCCTGGCGGCGAGGAAGGCGCGCGCCCGTGCCGCATCCGCCACGCCGCTATGCGCCGAGACGACGTGAGCGCCGGGAAAGCGGGCGCTTACTCGGGATTCAAGCTGCGGCGTCAGGGCAATTTCCGGCACCAGCATCAGCGCCTGCCCGCCGCGCTCCAGCACGGCCGCGATGGCGCGCAGATAAACCTCGGTCTTGCCGCTGCCGGTGACGCCGTGGAGCAGGAAGGTCTGAAAGCCGCTGGTGCCGGTGATGGCTTCGATGGCGGCGACCTGATCCGGGGTGGCCGTGTTGGAACTCGGCGCCGTCTCGCCAGCGCCGACTTTCAATTTGAGCGCGCGCGGCATTTTCCCTTTGCGCAGCAGCGGCGGCAGGGCGAAGGCCATGACCTGACCGAGCGGGTAGTGGTAATAGCGCGCGCAGAACTGGCACAACGCCAGCCAGTCGGCCGGCAGCGCGGGCAGGCCGTCGATGAGCTCGGCGGATTTGAGCTTCGCTTCGGGGTGGTCGCTGGTCGCGGCCTCATTCACCACGACGCCAAACTTGACGCCCTGGCCAAACGGCACCTTCACCAGCCGCCCAACAAAGCTGCCCTGACTTTCACCCGTCAGCCGATAGTCGAACAGGCGCGGCAGCGGTACATCAAGGGCGATTTGCAGGATGGTCACGGACGTTGGAGTTAGCGCTGTTCTTTAGAATAATTATTCGCTAATTAACTTAATCGCTTGGTGGTAAAGCGATTTTTAGCCATCTGCGGGTTTGTGGATAACTTTGTGAGTAAACCAGCAAAAAATATCCGGAATTTCGCGCCATTAGCGCCAGAGTCATACTAATGTAACACAAGAAACTAATATATATATTTATAATCAATAAGATACGCAATTACACTGCGTTCAGAGTCGTGGCTGGGTCAACAAATCTTGAGATCAACATTCTGTGAGTAAGTCAACTATTTGCACCCCGTCAAAACCCTGAAACGGCGGGGCTTGGCGAGGGTGGTCGCCGGACCGCTTTGCCACCAGAGGAATTCCGCCGTACATCATTTATTTTTATAGCCATGAACTGTCTCGACCAGCACAGACACACTTTCCGGTGGGGTGTGCTGGTTGATGCCGTGGCCGAGGTTGAAGACGTGGCCGGTGTTGCCGCCGCCTGCTGCGTCAGCAGCCCCATGATAATTGTCGAGGATGCGCGTGGCTTCGGCCGCCACGGCGGCGGGCGAGGCGAACAGCGCCATCGGGTCGAAGTTGCCCTGCAGGGCAACGCGGTTACCGACGCGGCGGCGCGCCTCGCCGATGTCGGTGGTCCAGTCGAGGCCGACGGCATCGCAGCCGGTAGCGGCGATGGCTTCCAGCCACTGGCCGCCGCCCTTGGTGAAGACGATGCAGGGGACGCGCTCGCCGTCGTGGGTCTTTATTAGTCCGGCGATCACCTGCTGCATGTACGCCAGCGAAAACTCGCGATAGGCGGCATGTGACAGCGCGCCGCCCCAGGTATCGAAGATTTGCACCGCCTGCGCGCCCGACTCGATCTGGGCATTCAGGTAATTCGTCACCGCCTCGGCATTCACTTTCAGGATGTGGTGCAGGAGATCGGGCCGGTCGTAAAGCATGGTCTTGACCCTGCGAAAGTCGTCCGAGCCGCCGCCTTCGACCATGTAGCAGGCGAGCGTAAACGGCGAACCGGAAAAACCGATCAGCGGCACGCTGTTGTTCAGCGCGCGGCGGATTTCCGCCACCGCATCCAGCACATAGCGCAAATGGTCGTAGGGATCGGGCGCGGTCAGGTCGCGGATCGCCCATTCCTCGCGCAGCGGCCGCTCGAATTTCGGCCCCTCGCCGTCGGCGAAGTAGAGGCCCAGCCCCATGGCGTCGGGCACGGTGAGGATGTCGGAAAACAGGATGGCGGCGTCGAGGTCGTAACGCGCCAGCGGTTGCAGCGTCACCTCGCAGGCGTAGCCGGGGTTCTTGCACAGCGCGAGGAAATTGCCGGCGCGGCGGCGCGTCTCGTTGTATTCGGGCAGATAGCGGCCCGCCTGGCGCATCAGCCACAGGGGGGTGTGATCCACCGGCTCGCGCAGCAGGGCGCGCAGGAAATTGTCGTTATGGGGACGGGTCATGGTCTGAAATCCAGTGTGTTTATGTGATTATCGCATGCCCTCATTGGCGCAATGGCGGGCAATTGACGCACAATGCGCCATTCAATCAGGAGGCGCACATGACACAACACATCGGCATACTCACCGCCGGCGGCGATAGCCCCGGCCTCAACGCGGCGATCCGCGGTGTCGGCAAGGCGGCCATGGGCCATCACGGCATGCACATCATCGGTTTCCGCGACGGCTTTCGCGGCCTCATGGAAAATCGCACCATGTCGCTTTCCGGCGGCCAGTTGTCGGGCATCCTGACCAGCGGCGGCACCATCCTCGGCACCAGCCGCGACAAGCCGCACAAGATGCCGGTGGGCGGCAAGGTGCTCGACATGACCGACGCCATCGTCGGCAACTACCACGACAATCATCTCGACTGCCTGGTCTGCCTGGGCGGCGGCGGAACGATCAAGAATGCGCTGCGCCTGAAACAAAAAGGCCTCAACGTCATCACCCTGCCGAAGACCATCGACAACGACGTCTTCGGCACCGACGTCACCTTCGGCTTCGACACCGCGCTGGGCATCGCCACCGAGGCCATCGACCGCCTGCACAGCACCGCGCACAGCCACCACCGCATCATCGTCGTCGAGATCATGGGCCACCGCGCCGGCTGGCTGGCGCTGGGCGCGGGCATCGCCGGCGGCGCCGACGTGATCCTGATCCCCGAAATCCCCTATGACACGACCAGCATCGCCGAGTCGATCCGCGACCGCAGCCGCAAGGGGCGGCCCTTCTCCATCGTCGCCGTCGCCGAGGGCGCGGTCTCGACGCAGGACCTGGCCGCGATGTCGGCCGCCAAAACCGCGAAACAGCCCGTCCGCAAAACCGCTAAAAACGGCAAGGCCGACGTGGATGACAAGAACGATGACACCGCCGCCGATGCCGCCGAATTGATTTATGCCGGCCGCACCCTGCGGCTTGCCCAGCGCCTGGAAAAACTCACCGGGCTGGAAGCGCGCCTCACCATCCTCGGCCACCTGCAACGCGGCGGCACGCCCTCGGCGGCCGACCGCATCCTCGCCACGCGGCTCGGCACCGCCGCCGCCGACCTGATCGCCAAGAAAAATTACGGCGTGCTGGTGGCCGCCAAGGGCGAGGACGTCCGGCCGGTCAAGCTGGAAGACACCGCCGGCAAGGTCAAGACCGTGCCGCCGGATCACCCCTGGGTGCTGTCGGCGCGGCGCGTCGGGACGAACTTCGGCGACTAGGCAAACACCCGCCCCCCTTTGTGCGCCGTTGGCGCATCCCTCGCTTTGCTCCGGACCGCTGCTGCGCAGCGTCCTGCGGCCTGCGGCCTGGTGCCCCCCCTCGCGGGGGGTTCCAATCGGCTCGCTGCGCTCGCTTATCACGGGGCGCTCCGATCATGGGGTGGCGCGGGTTGCGGCTGGCGCCGCGTGCCGTCCAGCCTTGGCTGCCCTCACCCTCATTCCCTCTCCCGTAAAGGGAGAGGGAAGCTATCTGCTCCTCTCTCCCTTTACGGGAGAGAGGTCGGGAGAGAGGGATTGGTCCGGCGGCCGGACTGCAGTGCTGGCGGCCCGGGCTTACAAATCGTTACAGTTGCCCGGTTATCGCTTTGCCAGCCACCCTCGTTATTCGGGACAGGCGCATGTGCGCTGAAACCAACCGAAGGGAAACCAAAATGTCCAAGCTGCTCGCCACACTGATTGCCGGTCTGTTTGCCGTATCCGCTTTTGCCGCCGACGCACCCAAGCCGGCCACCCCCGAAACCAAACCGGCTGTCGAGGCGAAGGCCGCCAAGGCGGAAAAGAAAGCCGTGAAGAAGGCCAGTAAGGAAGCCAAGCCGGCTGCACCTGCCGCAACCCCGGCAACGCCCGCAACGCCCGCAACTCCGGCGGTTCCCGCAACCCCGGCCGCTCCCGCCACGCCAGCCAAAGCCGCGACCCCCGCAGTGCCGGCAACGAAGTAAAGACTTGCCGTTTTCAAAGAGCGCCTCTGCGGGGGCGCTCTTTTTATGTTCTCCAGAAGGCTGGCGTTAGCACCACGAGCAAAGTGAAAATTTCCAGCCGGCCGAGCAGCATGGCGAAGGTGCAGATCCAGGTCTGAAAATCCGTCAGCACTTCGAAGGTGGTCGCCGGGCCGACCTGGTTGAGGCCGGGGCCGGTGTTGTTGATGCTGGCGACCACGGCCGAAAAAGCGCTGACGATTTCGAGTCCGGAGAAGGTCATCAGCAGGGTCAGCGAGACGATGCTCGCCATGTAGAGGAAGCCGAAGGCCATCACCCCGGAAAGGATGTTGGCCGCCACCGGCTTGCCGCCGACCTTCACCGGCCAGACGAGATTGGGGTGCATGGCGCAGACCAGTTCGCGATAGACCTGTTTGTAGAGAATCATCGCGCGGATCATCTTCATGCCGCCGCCGGTCGATCCGGCGCTGGTGGCGAAGCTGCACAGGAACAACATCCACAGCGGCGCGAACATCGGCCAGAGGTTGTAGTCGGTGTTGGCGAAGCCCGTGGTGGTGGCGATCGACACGACATTGAAGGCGGAAAAGCGCAGCGCTGTCAAAAAATCGGGATAGGTGTCGAGCGCCCACAGATACAGCGCGATGCCGAGCACGCTGCCGATGGTGACGAGCAGGAACCCGCCGACCTCCGGGTCGCGCCGGTAGGGCTTGAGCGAGCGGCCATGCACGGCGAGGAAGTGGGTGGCGAAGTTCATGCCGGCAATCAACATGAAAACAATGGCGACGACTTCGATGGCCGGCGAATCCCAATGGCCGAAGCTGGCGTCATGGCTGGAAAAGCCGCCCAGCCCCATGGTGGTGAAGGCGTGCATCACCGCGTCGAACCAGTTCATGCCGGCCAACTGGTAGCTGACAGCGCAGGCCAGCGTGATCGCGGCATAAACCACCCACAGTCCCTTGGCGGTTTGGGTCATGCGCGGGGTGAGCTGGGAATCCTTCATCGGTCCCGGCGTTTCCGCCTTGAACATCTGCCGGCCGCCGACGCCCAGAAGCGGCAGGATCGCCACGGCCAGCACGATCAGGCCCATGCCGCCCAGCCAGACCATCATGCCGCGCCAGAGGTTGATCGATGGCGGCAGCGTGTCGAGGTTGGCGAGCACCGTCGCCCCGGTGGTGGTCAGCCCGGAGACGGCCTCGAAGTAGGCATCGGTGAAGGAGATATTCAGATGGAAAAGCAGCGGCAGGCAGGCGAAGGCCGGCAGCAGGGTCCACACGAGCACCACCATGAGGAAGCCGTCGCGCACCTTGAGCTCGTGTTTTTCATGGCGCGCCGCCCACCACAGGACGAATCCGGCGCCAAAGCTCAGCAGAAAGGCTTCGTCGTAGGCCGTGGTGGCGCCATCCCGCCACCACCAGGAGAGAAGCAGCGGCACCAGCAGGGTGAGGGCGAAACCCATCAGCAAGACGCCGAAGACGCGCA
>JAUSBB010000163.1 GCA_030652245.1 Rhodocyclaceae bacterium
GGCTAACGCCGTCCCGCCAGCGCCGACTTTTGAAGTAGCCACGCGCGGCGACATGAGCGAATATTTGCTGGCGCACCACACGCAATCCGCCACATTCCGGCTGGGTGACAACGCCGGCCACGTCCGCACCGTCACCATGACCGGCGGTCCGGCGCGTCCATGAGGGCAGGCTTGCTTGCCTGGCTGGGGCTTGCGGCGAGCCTGCTCGGCCCGCCAGCCCTGGCCCAGACGGCGCTGGGCCAGCAGGAGGCCCTGCAATGGCTGCAGCGGGTTGCCGGCGCGGCGCAGACGCTCAGTTACAGCGGCACCTTCGTCTATCGCAATGGCAGCCAGAGCGAGACTTCGCGTGTCGTGCATGTCGTCAGCGCGGGCAACCTGCAGGAAAAACTGGAGGTGCTCGACGGCAGTCCGCGCGAGATCATCCGGCGCAACGACGAAGTCAAATGCTACCTCCCCGAAAGCCGCCTGGTGATCATCGAGCAGCGCAGCGCCCGGCGGGCTTTTCCGGCGCTGTTGCCGGCCAGCCTGGCCGGACTGGGCGAGCATTACGTCATTCGCCAGGGGGGGCGCGCGCGCATCGCCGATTATGACAGCCAGATCGTTCGCCTGGAGCCGCGCGATGCCTGGCGGCATGGCCGCCAGTTCTGGGTCGAGCGCAAATCCGGGTTGCTGCTCAAGGCGGATTTGTTTGACGAGCGCGGTGAGGTGCTGGAGTCGTTGGCGTTTACTGAATTGCGCATTGGCGAGCCGGCCAGTCCGGATGCCCTGAAGTCGAATTTTGCCGACATCGCCAGCGCGAAAGAGCCGTGGCAGGTGCGGCAGTCAAAAACGCGCGACCTGCGCGACGATGCGCAATGGCTGTTTCGCGCTGAACTCCCCGGTTTTCGCCGTCAGGCAGCAATGCGCCGCGGCATCGAACAAAGCGCCGGCAAGGACGCCCAGGAGGTGCTGCATTGGGTGTACTCCGATGGTCTGGCGGCGGTTTCGGTCTTTATCAATCCCCTGTCGTCCCAGGCCGATCCGGTTGACCCGAGTGTTCACTCGCTCGGCGCCATCAGTGTCGTCAAGCGCGTCATTCAGGGTCATCAGATCGTGGTGATGGGCGATGTGCCGCCGGCGGCGGTCAAACGCTTTATCGAAGGCATCGAGGTGCGCAAATGAACGCGACCGATGGCGTGGTGGTGCGTCTCGAAGGCGATCATGCCTGGGTGCGCGCGGCGGGGGCGGGCAGCGCCTGCGGCGCGTGCGAGCGCCAGGGCGGCTGCCAGAGTTCGGGCATGGGCTCCGTGCTCGATGGCGTACTGGGCCGCGGGGAGGCGACGCGACTGTTGCGCCTGCCCAATACCATTCATGCCCGACCCGGCGATGCGGTGGTGGTTTGTGCGGCCGAGGGGGCGGTGCTCTCCGCCGTCTGGCTGGCCTACGGCATTCCGCTGTTGCTGGCGCTGGCGGGCGCCATTGTGGGGAAGCTGCTGACGGGCAGCGAACTGGCTGCCGTGGCGGGGCTGCTGGCCGGTTTGTTCGGCGGCTATCTCATCATGCGGCACCGCGGTCTGGATAGTCTTGATTCCGCTCGATCCGAACCTATTTTGTCGATCAACTTCAAACGTATTCAAGGAGGCTGAAATCATGCTGAAACGATTGCTGCTGACCGTCTGGCTGTTGCTGATGGCCAACCTGGGTTTTGCCCAGGCGCGCGAGTTGCCGGATTTTGCCGACCTGGCCGAAAAGCAGGCGGTGGCGGTGGTGAATATCAGCGCCACGCAGACGATTCGCGGCCAGCGTGCCGGCCCGCAATTCCCGTTTGACGAAGATGATCCGGCCTTAGAGCTTTTCCGTCGCTTCGCGCCAAAAATGTTCCCGCCGGGTCATCCGGCGGTGCCGCGCGAATTCGAGAATAAGTCGCTGGGATCGGGTTTCATCATCAGCCCGGATGGTTACATTCTGACCAATGCGCATGTCGTCGATGGCGCCGATGAAGTGCTGGTTAAACTGACCGACAAGCGCGAATTCAAGGCCAAGGTCATCGGCACGGACAAGCGTACCGATGTCGCCCTGATCAGGATCAAGGCCAATGGATTGCCGATGGTGCGGCTGGGCGATCCGGCTCGGTTGCGGGTCGGCGAATGGGTGGTGGCGATCGGTTCGCCCTTTGGTTTTGAAAGCACGGTCACGGCGGGCATCGTCAGCGCCAAGGGGCGCTCCTTGCCGCAGGAGAATTTCGTCCCCTTCATCCAGACCGACGTCGCCATCAATCCCGGCAATTCCGGCGGGCCGCTCTTCAACATGAGCGGTGAAGTGGTGGGCATCAACTCGCAGATTTACAGTCGTTCGGGCGGCTACCAGGGAATCGCCTTCGCCATTCCGATCGATGTGGCGATGGAAGTGCAGACGCAATTGCGCGCGTCGGGCAAGGTCAGTCGCGGCCGGATCGGCGTGATGATCCAGGAAGTGACCCGCGAACTGGCGGATTCGTTCGGCTTGAGCAAGCCGCAGGGCGCGCTGGTCGCCACGGTCGAAAAGGGCGGCCCGGCCGACAAGGCGGGCCTGGAGGCGGGCGACGTCATCCTGCGTTTCAACGACAAGCCCGTGGTCCAGTCGAGCGACTTGCCCCGCGTGGTGGGCAATACCAAGCCCGGCAGCAAGGCCACGCTGCAAATTTGGCGCGCCGGCGCCAGCCGGGACTTGAGCCTGACCGTCGGCGAAATGCCGGATGAGCCGGTTGCCGGTCGTGGCAGTCGCCGGGGCAAGCCCGCCGAGCCGGCGCCCGCCAATCGTTTGGGCCTGGTATTGATTGAACCCAGCGCCGAGCAGCGGCGTCAGTTGGGCATTCGTCATGGCTTGATCATCGAGGAAGTGCGCGAGAGCAGTCGCGCCGACCTGCGACAGGGCGACGTGATTCTTGCCCTGATCCAGCGGGGCGCGCAGACCGAAATTCGCACGGTGGAGCAGTTCAACGGCCTGCTGGCGAAAGTCGACAAGGGCAGCAACCTGACTCTGCTGGTGCGGCGTGGCGACATGCAGACCTTCGTGACGATTCGGGGCGCGGAAAATTAAGCCGCTGCTGACGTTGTATGGCAGGCCTTACTGCCATCTCTGCGATGACATGCTCGCCGCGCTGGAAGCCACGCGCGGCGAGTTCGATTTCGCCGTCGAGGTGATGGATGTCGACACGCGTCCGGAGTGGGTTGAACGCTACGATGAACTTGTTCCGGTGCTGACGCTGGCCGACGAGGAAATCTGCCACTATTTTCTCGATGTGGAGCGCTTGCGGGCCGTGTTGCGGCAGGCGACAAGCAAAATCTGATGGAGAATTTGATCTATTGGGTCGGCTTGGTGGCCGTGGCGGTCACGGCGCTGACCGGCGTGCTGGATGCCGGCCGCAAAAACATGGATCTGGTCGGCGTCGTTGTGGTGGGTATTACCACCGCGCTGGGCGGCGGCACGCTGCGTGATCTGTTGCTTGACCGCCCGGTGTTCTGGTTGAGCGACCAGACCTATCTGGTGGTCGCCATGGCGACCACCCTGCTGTGCTTTGCCCTGGTGCGCAACCTGCGTTTGCCGCCACGGTTGTTCCTGATCCCGGATGCCATCGGGCTGGCGCTGTTCACCATCCTCGGCACCCAGGTGGCCTTGCAGTGGCAGGCACCCTGGCTGGCCGCCAGCGTGCTCGGGGTGATGACGGGCGTGTTCGGCGGCGTGCTGCGCGACGTGCTGTGCAACGATGTGCCGCTGATCTTCATGCGCGGCGAACTCTATGCCACGGCCTCGCTGACGGGTGCGCTGACGCTGATCGGCTTGCAGGCGCTGGAGCTTTCGCCGGTGCTGGCCGCCTGGGGCGGCATGACAGTCGTTCTAGTCGTCCGCCTGCTGGCCATTGCTTTTCACATCACTTTGCCGACCTACACCGCCCGTCAGTAATGTGACCCCCATTCCACATTCTCCTCCGGGCTATCGGACAAGATGCCTCACCAGTTTGACGGGGTTGTGGAGAAAGATCACGGTCGGCTGGAGGTGGGCCGTTTCATCGCCGCCACCTTGGACAACTATCGCGCTCAACTCCTCGGTCTTGTAGAAGATTTATGCGATTGCCCTGCCCAATATTCAGGGTTACAAATCAACCTTGACCACTATAATTCCATAGCTCGCCGATTAATTTTCCCGGAGGCAAGATGATGAAGCGGTCCACTCCTTTGCTGGCGGTCGCCGCGTCCCTGTTGTTGATGCCGGTGGTCGCCAAAGAACCGGAAGTCTTCCAGGATTGCGCCCGCTGTCCGCGCATGGTCATTATCCCTGCCGGGTCGGTGGTCACGGGTGATCCCCGCGAATACGAAGATTTGAAAGTGGACGAGTCGCCGCGTCCGCAGATCACCTTCGATCGTCCGTTCGCCTTGGGGATGTTCGAAGTCACCCAAGCGGAGTGGAGCGAATTCATGGCCGACAATCCCAGCGATGTCAAAGGGGACGATCTGCCGATCAACAAGGTCAATTGGCGCAATGTGCAGGACTATCTGCAGAAACTGAACGCCAAAACCGGCAGGTCCTACCGCCTGCCCAGCGAAAGCGAATGGGAATACGCTGCCCGTGCCGGCAGCCCCGATGCCTTCTCCTTCGGCAGCGACGAAAGCCAATTGCCTCGATTTGCCTGGTTTGAAGCCAATTCCGGCGGCATCGCCAAGCCGGTGGGCAAATTGCAGCCCAATGCATTCGGCCTCTACGACATGCACGGCAATGTGTGGGAATGGATCGACGACTGCTACAGCAGCAATTACGGCAAAAATCTGACCAAAGAATTCGAGGCCGAGCGCCAATCATTCTGCTATCGTGTTATTCGTGGCGGGTCGGTCCTCAATTTCGCTAAATATGCCACCGTATTTCATCGGGCATCGCTGACGCCAGTGAACTTCAACTCGAACCTGGGTTTCAGGGTGGCGTTGTCCCTACCCTGATCCGACTTTCCTGACCGGTATCCATGCCGCGCTCGTCATGGGGTGATTCGCACCTGAGGCTTGGAAATTGGCCACCAGGCCTCAAGGTGCGCCGTCTCATCGCCGCCACATTGGACAACTATCGCGTTCAACTCCTCAGTCTTGGATAAGATTCATGCGATTGCCCTGTGACCTACACCGCCCGCCAGTAATTTGCAGGTGGTCGCAAGGTATAATCCGCGCCCTTCAGCTAGTCGCCGGCAAGCCACCGCACCCCCCGTGGACCACATCAGAAACTTCTCCATCATCGCCCACATCGACCACGGCAAATCCACGCTGGCGGATCGCATTATCCAGCGTTGCGGCGGTCTGACGGATCGTGAAATGGCCGAGCAGGTGCTCGACTCGATGGACATCGAGCGCGAGCGCGGCATCACTATCAAGGCGCAGACGGCGGCGCTCAGCTATCTGGCCCGTGACGGCAAGCGCTACAACATGAACCTGATCGACACGCCGGGGCACGTCGATTTCTCCTACGAGGTCAGCCGTTCGCTGTCGGCTTGCGAGGGCGCGTTGCTGGTGGTGGATGCTTCGCAGGGTGTCGAGGCGCAAACCGTGGCGAACTGCTATACCGCCATCGAACTGGGCGTCGATGTGATTCCCGTGTTGAACAAGATGGATCTGCCGCAGGCCGATCCTGAGGGCGCGCGGCGGGAGATCGAGGAGGTGATCGGCATCGACGCGACCGACGCCATTCCCTGTTCGGCGAAGACCGGCATGGGTATCGAGGATAGTCTCGAAGCGGTGATCGTCCGCGTGCCCCCCCCCAATGGAGACCCAAGTGCGCCTCTGAAAGCGCTGATCATCGATTCCTGGTTCGACAATTATGTCGGCGTGGTGATGCTGGTGCGGGTCATCGACGGCAC
>JAUSBB010000169.1 GCA_030652245.1 Rhodocyclaceae bacterium
GGAAAGTCGAAGAAGCCGACCTGGCGCCCGGTAAACTCGGAGAACATGCTGGCCGCCGCCGGGCCGCGCGCCGCGCCGAGCAGGGTGATGATGCTGCCGGCGCCTGCCGCCCAGGCCATGCCGATGAACAGGCTTTTGCCGAAGCGCGACGGACCCGCATCCTCTTTGTACAAGGCCAGTACCGCCAGCAGGATGGGGTACATGGTGGCCGCGACGGCGGTGTGCGCCATGATGTGCGCCAGCAGCGCGGTGACCACCAGGCAGCCGAGCAGGATGGTGCGGGTGTTCTCGCCGACGATGGCGAGCATTTTGTAGGCAATGCGCTTGGTGAGGCCGGTCTTGGTGAAAGCCATGCCGATGATCATGGAGCCGAAGATGAACATCACCGACGGATCCATAAAGTCGCGGAAGGCCTCCTTGGCCGGACGGATCAGGAACAGCGCCTGGAACACGCCGATGGCGATGGCGGTGACGCCGATCGGAATGACCTCGAACACCCACCAGATGCCGGCCATCAGGAACAGCCCGATGGCGGCCTTGCCCTCGGGCGAGAGGTTGAAAACCTTGCCAGCCGGGTCAATCGCATCCGGCAGGGGGGCCATGAAATAGAAGCCCAGGAAGACGGCGAGGCCGCCGAGCAGGGCGACCCATTTTGTCCAATCAAAGGATGCCGCCGGTGCGTCGATGTGTGCCATTTCGCTCATGACGCCACCTGCTGGCTCAGGACTTCGCTGGTCACTTCGTCAAGCAGGTCGACCAGGCGCAGCACGCCGATCAGTCGCTTGCCGTCGGTGACCGGCAATATGTTGGTGGACGAGGTGGCGAAGATGAACACCGCCTTGGTCAGCGGGTCATCGGCCTTGATGGCTTGGGGTACCGGCGTGACATAGTAGCGGGCGAAGATCTTGTGGGCCGTGTGGCACGCTTCCTCGCAATCGTCTTGCCACAGGGTGGCCAGGGCGCTGAGATCGTCTCCGGCACCCTGAAATTTGGCCGAGCTGCGCAAGTAGTCAGGCAGTAGAGCGTTCAGCAGATCCTTCAAGCCGAGCATGCCGATCAGGCGATCCTTTTCGTCGAGCACCAGCACGCTGCGGAATAGTTCGGCCGAGCCGCAACTGGCATGCAACTTGGCAAAGACGTCGCGCAATGTGGCGTCGCTCTTGACATGTGGATAGTTGGCCAAGGGAACGCAAAGTTCCTTGACGGTGCCGGTGAGTGACATGAATATCTCCTGGGTGGAATGCTGTTTGAGGGAAGGGGGTGGTTAGTCGCGCAATTTGGTGGCGAGAGAGTTAGTACGCGGCGGTGGTTTGAACGGGTCGTCTTCGCCGGCGTACTCGGCGCGCGAATAGATTGCCTGGAGGGCCTGCTCGGAGGTCGCGAAGAAGCGCCGGTCGCCGATTTTTTGCCAGAGCCCGGTGGCGCGGATCACGTCGAGCACCTGCTTCTTGAGGCCGGCAAACAGCACGACAATGCCGTTTTCGTTGAGGCGCTCGACGAGATGGTGGATGACTTCCTCGCCGGAGGCGTCGATGTCATTGATGCCGTTGCCGACGATCAGCAGATAGGGCGCTGCGGGGTTCGCCGCCACCGCCTCGAGAATGGCATCCTCGAAATGGGAGACGTTGGCGAAATACAGCCTGCCGTCGAAGCGCACGGCGGTGATGACATCGGAGGCCGGCAGGTTGTTTACCCTGGCGTCGCGCAGCGTGCCGTCCTTGAAGCGGCCGAGGATGGCGACGCGCGGCGACATGGTGTGGTACATGTGCAGCAGGATGGCCAGCGCCGCGCCGATCATGATGCCCTTGTCGAGATGCGGGGCGAAGGCGAGGGTGGCGACGAAGGTGACCAGCGCCGCGATGCCGTCGAATCGGCTGGCGCGCCAGGTGTGCCGGAGCGCGGCCGGCGTGATCAGGCCGGCCACGGCCAGCAGGATGATCACCGCCAGCACGGCCTTGGGCAGGTGATAGAGGAAAGGCGTCAGGAACAGCAGCGTCACGGCGACGAACAGGCCATTGAAGACCATGGCGAAGCCGGTCTTGGCGCCTGCCTGCAGATTGATGGCGGAACCGGTGAAGGAGCCGCACGCCGGGTAGCACTGGAAAAAGGCGCCGCCGAGATTGGACAGGCCCTGGCCGATCAGTTCCTGGTTGGGATCGACGCGCTGCTTGGACTTGGCCGCGATGGCCTTGGCCATGGAAATCGACTCCATGAACGCGACCAACGCGATGATCAGCGCCGCCGACAGTAGCGACAGGATGGCGTCGAGGCCGAGCGTGGGGATGCGGAAGGCGGGCAGGCCCTCCGGCACCTTGCCGATGACGTCGCCGCCGCCGACGAGTTTCAGGGCGCCATCCTCGATTTTCTTGATGTGCCACTGGCGACCGTCGGTTTCGACGCCGGCCGGCGCCTGACCGGTCAGATACAGCAACGCCGCTTCATTTTCCGGCGCGCGCGCGCGCTCGAAAGTGACGCGCCGCAATTGATGCATGCGTTTTTTGTTTTGCTGCTCCGCGCCCGCCAACTCGATGTGCAGCAGATCGATCTGGTGCGACAGATTGACGACGTTGCGCTCGCTGTGCTCCTTTTCCGCCGCCCGCAAAGCGGCCGAGCGGGTTGTGATGACACTGCCCAGCGCCGCGATCTGCGCATCGGTCTGAATGTAGCCGGTGACAAACGACCGGGTGGCGGGGTCGGCGATTTCCTCGGGCGTTCCCTGTGACTTATGTTCAAAACCAATGGCATAGCTGATCAGGGTGGTAATGATCACGGCGATCAGGATGCTTGGCTTGGAAAGGAGGGGAATCTTTTTCAGCACCAGCATCAGCGCCAGGGCGAAGGCTGACATGGCGAGTGTGGGCAGGTGGGTCAGCGGCAGATAGCCGAGCATTTCCCAGATGTCCTTGAGGAAGAAGTCGCTACGGCCCTTGGGGATGCCCAGCAGCATGTCGAGCTGCGACAGGGCGATGATGATCGCCGCCGCGTTCATGAAGCCGAGGATTACCGGATGCGAAACGAAATTGACTATGGTGCCGAGTTTGAGGGCGCCGAGGCTGAACTGGATGACGCCGACCAGCAGGGTGAGCAGCAGCACCAGGCCGATGAAGTCCTCGCTCATCGGCACTGCCAGCGGTGCCACGGCGGCGGCGGTCATCAACGAGACGATGGCTACCGGGCCGGTCGCCAGTTGCCGGCTGGAACCCCACAGCGCGCCAAGGATGGCGGGGAGGAAGGCGGTATACAGCCCGAAATAGACCGGCAGGCCAGCCAGTTGGGCGTAGGCCATCGCTTTCGGCACGAGTACCAGCGCACCGGTGATGCCGGCAATCAGGTCGCCGCGCAGGATGATCGAGCTGACAGGAAACCAGGCAAGAAACGGAAATAAGCGCAGTAGCCAGGACGAGGCAATCATGGGGTCAATTCGGCGGGTAATGTTGGAAGAGCGTGCCACCTCCGGCTAGAAAACAGTTCGCCGGTCTCGCTGCAGAAGACAACACAGGTGTTGCAGAAAACGATGAATTTTAGCGCGCCTCTCGGTATATTAGAATAAAGCTATATTATGAGTTTGATTGGCGTCCTCTATCCGCTTGAGGAATCGCCGTCCCCATGTTGGCGGCGAGACCGCTGACGCCGTCCCGCCAGCGCCGACTTTCATGTTTTTTCCAGTTCGTAGCGCTTGAGCTTGCGCCATAGCGAGACACGGTCGATGCCGAGGATCTGGGCGGCCAGGGTCTGGTTGCCACCGGCCTCCTGCAATACCCAGCGGATGTATTCACGTTCCTGTTCGTCGAGCGAGGGCAGCCGCCCGTCCTGCTTGCGAAAGCTGCGGACCGCCAGTTCGCGCAGGTCGTCGGGCAGGCTTGCCGTCTCGATGGTGTCGCCCGAGGCGATGGCGACGCCGCGCTCGATGATGTTTTCCAGTTCGCGGACGTTGCCCGGAAAGTCATGGGCCTTGAGAATGTCCATTGCCTGCGGAGCGATTTCGCTTACCCGTTTTTTCATGCGCGCGGCGCACTGGGCGAGAAAGTGGTAGGCCAGCAGCGGAATATCCTCGCGCCGCCGCGACAGGGGCGGAATGTGCAGATTGACCACGTTGAGACGAAACCAGAGATCCTGGCGAAACTCGCCGCGCTTGATCATTTCCGGTATGTCGCGGTTGGTGGCGGCAACGAAGCGCACGTCAACCTTGACCGGCCGGGTGGCGCCCAGCGGCAACACTTCCCGCTCCTGGATCGTGCGCAGCAGCTTGACCTGCATGGCCGGCGTCATCTCGGTGATTTCGTCAAGGAAGAGTGTGCCGCCCGCCGCCGCTTCGAGCAGGCCTTTTTTGTCGGCAGTCGCCCCGGTAAAGGCGCCTTGGCGGTGGCCGAACAGTTCGTTGGCCAGCAGCTCCTCGTTGAAGGCGCCGCAGTTGACGGCGAGAAACGGCGCCGTGCCGCGCCGGCTGTGGTGGTGCAGGTAGCGGGCGAACAGCTCCTTGCCGGTGCCGGATTCGCCGGTGAGCAGGACGTTGCAGTCGGTCGGCGCGATTTGCCGCGCCATTTCGAGCAGCCGCTGTATCTCGGCGTTCTGGGTGATGATGCGCACCTTGCCCTGAAAGCTTTCCACCTGCTCGCGCAGCGCCTGGTTTTCGGCGCGCAGACGGATCTTCTCCATGGCTTCGGCCACCACCTTGCGCACCTCGTCGAGGCGGAAGGGCTTGGCGATGTAGTAGAAGGCGCCGTGCTTCATGGCTTCCACGGCGGATTCGAGCGTGGCATGGCCGGTGATCAGGATCACCTCGGTGTCCGGGTGATTCGCGCGGCACTTTTGCAGAATCTGCATGCCGTCGATCTTTTCCATCCGCAGATCGGTAAGCACCACGTCGAAGGCCTGCTTGTCGAGGTGAGCCAGCGCGTTGCTACCGCTTTGCGTGGCAACCACCTCGTAGCCCTCCTTTTTCAGAACGTGCTCGAGGTTTTTGACGGCGACCTTTTCGTCGTCGATGATCAGCAGTCTTCCCTTGCTCATGACTTCTCCAGTGGCAGGCGGATCGTGAATGTCGTGCCGTGGCCGATGGTGCTTTCGACCGCGATGCAGCCGCCATGCTCTTCGACGATTTCGAAAACGATGAACAGTCCGAGTCCCATGCCCTTGCCCACGTCCTTGGTGGTGAAGAAGGGGTCGAAGATGCGCGGCAGTGTCTCGGCCGCCATGCCGCAGCCATTGTCGCGCACCTCGATTTCCACCGCTGCGCTTGCGTTGACGCACTGGCCGAAGATTAGCCGTTCGGGCGGCCGCGCCACGCACGCCGCATGCGTCAGCCGCGCGGTGATGTGCAGCACGCCACCGTCGGGCATGGCGTCGGCGGCATTTTTCACCAGGTTGAGCAGCACCTGTTGCAGACGTTGGCGGTCGCCGCTGGCCGCCAGTGTTTCGGGAATCTGCACCGTGATCGCGATCGACGCCGGAATCTGGCCGCGCATCAGCCGCAGGGTGTCCTCGACCAGTTGCGCTAGCGGCAGAACCTCGCGACGGAAGTCGCGGTCGCGCGCGTAGTCGAGCAGCGCGCTGACGATCCGCCGGGCCCGCCAGGTTTCCGCGTCGATCTGGGCAATCAGTTCGCGTTGGAAGGCTGCGTCCGTGTTGTTCGTCGTTCCATCCGCTGGAGGCACGGCCATGTCCTGGCCGCGCCGTGCGCCGATTTCTTCGGCGAGAATCTGGGTCGAGGTGGCGATGTTCGACAGCGGGTTGTTGAGTTCGTGCGATACGCCCGCCAGCAACGTGCCGAGCGCGGCGAGTTTTTCGGCATGCACGAGTTGCCCCTGATGCATCTCCAGTTCCTGCAGCACATGGTTGAAGGCCCGCTTCAGTGACTCGATCTCGCGCTCGTCGCTGGCCATCTCCAGCTTGGCCAGGCGTCCGCTGGCGACTGCCTCCATCTTTTGTTCCATTTCCTTGAGCGGTCGGAGCACGCGCCGCGCCAGCAAGCCGCCGATGGTGATCACCGCCAGGCCGATGAGCGCGACGGAGCCGAGCAGCATGCGACGGTGGCGGTCGAGTTGCGCCTGCAAGTTTTTGCGCTCGGCCCGGGCCCAGTCCTCGGCGACGGTCACAATCGCCTTGCCGAGCTTGCGAATCTGCGCGGCCGTTGCAACGTCGCCAGTGCTGGGGCTCGCGGCATGCCTGTCAATGAGAACGGCATAGTGGTTGATGTCGCGCTGCAGTTGCGCCACCCGCGCGGCATCGCCGAGCGCGGCAAACAGGTCGGCATGCTCGCGCAGCAGCGCACCGGCTTGCTCGACATACGCGCGGTTTTCCGCGAGGTCGGCATCCTGACGATAAAGAAAATAATTCTTCTCGAAGCGGCGAATCTCCAGCGTAATGTCGAAAAGATGGGCGCTGCGCTCGCCGGCGACGATCTTCTGCTCCAATAGCTTCAGTTCGATGAACGAGAACAGCGAGAGACCGATCACCAGCGCCACGATCGTCGCGTAGCCGACAAAGAGTTTTTTGCGCAGGGAGTTCATGCGAGTGAAGGTAGATGGGTAAGTTGCATTATGCATCAATTGCCCAGCTGGGTGCAATGCGCTAAAAACCCTGTAACAATTGACCTGCGCGTCAGGATCGTCAATCGAAAGTTTCATAATGCAACAATTGGTCTGGGCGTCTGGCTGTCGCTGAACAGCCCTGTTTCTTCCGCCGTTTCAGCGAGTTGCAGAAACTAATACGGACCTGGCACGGTATCTGCTCAGGGTTTCTCTTTTGTTCACGTCCCCTCAGGATGCAGCCATGACCGTTTCGTTCAAAAAGTTCTTCCCCTTTCTCGCGTGGTTTCCGCTTGGCGGCGACACTCTGAAGGCCGACTTTATCGCCGGCCTGACTGTTGCGCTGGTGCTGGTGCCGCAGTCGATGGCTTATGCCCAGTTGGCCGGTCTGCCCGCCTACTACGGCCTCTATGCGGCTTTTCTGCCGGTGATGGTGGCGGCGCTGTGGGGCTCGTCGCGTCAGCTCGGCACCGGGCCGGTGGCCGTGGTGTCGCTCTTGACGGCCTCGACGCTGGCGCCGCTGGCCATGCCCGGCTCCGAGCAATTCATCGCCCTGGCGATCGTCATGGCACTCCTGGTCGGCATCGTCCAGCTTACCCTTGGCATCTTCAAGCTCGGCGTGGTCGTAAACTTTCTGTCCCATCCGGTGATCGTCGGTTTCACCAACGCGGCGGCGATCATCATCGGCCTGTCCCAGGCCAACAAACTGATTGGCGTGCCGATGGGGCGTTCCGAGTCATTCATTCATGACATCTGGGAGGTGATAAAGCAGGCGGGCGATACGCATCTGCCGACCCTGGCGATGGGCGTCGTGGCTATCTTCATCATCTGGGCCGCGCGCAAATGGGCGCCCCGCCTGCCGGGGGTGCTGGTCGCAGTGGCCGTGACGAGCATCGCATCCTGGGCGCTGCACTTCGAGAATAATCTCGATGGCACGATCGAGCAGATCGCCGACGCGGAACTCAAGACCCTGGTCACGCGTTTGACGGAAGCCAACCGGCGGATTGATCATGCCAATAAAACGGTGGCGGCAAGGGCTGCCGAAGCGCGCGCGGCGCACCACGGCGGCGGCGAGCATAGCGCCGAGGCGGTGACACGTGACGCGGTGCTCGAGATGACGCGGATCTCCGTCGAGATGTTTGAAAACGAGGCCGGCGAGTTGAGAAAGTCCCTGCGGAGCATCCCCGTGGTGCGCGTGGTGGACGCGCAGGGCCAGTTGGTCGGCATTCACGCGGCCAGCCGAGCGCCGTCCGGCATGCCAACCGATGGCGCGACCTACCGTGTGCGTGGCGTCAAGGAGGGCGGTTTCCGGCTGGTCGGCGGCGGCGAGGTGATTGGCAAGATTCCCGAGGGGCTGCCCGCGCTCAAGATGCCGACGCTCAGTTGGGAGATGATCAAGAGCCTGCTCGGCGCTGCTTTCGTGATCTCGCTGGTCGGCTTCATGGAGGCGATTTCCATCGCCAAGGCCATCGCCGCCAAGACCAAGGACAAGGTCGATCCCAACCAGGAGCTGATTGGCCAGGGGCTGGCGAATCTCGTCGGCGCCGCGACTCAGGCCTTTCCTGTGTCCGGTTCCTTCTCGCGCTCGGCGGTGAACTTCAATGCCGGGGCCAGGACCGGGATGTCGGCGGTATTCACCGGCCTCATCGTGTTGCTGACGCTGCTGTTTTTGACGCCATTGCTCTACCATTTGCCGCAGGCGGCGCTGGCGGCCGTGATCATCATGGCGGTCGTCGGCCTGATCAACTTCGGCGCCATCAAGCACGCCTGGCATGCGAACAAGCATGATGGCATCGCCGCCGTCGTCACCTTTGTCAGCACGCTGGTGTTTGCGCCTCACCTCGACAAGGGCATCATGGTCGGAGCGGGATTGGCCCTGGTGCTCTATCTCTACCGCACCATGACGCCGCGCGTCGCCATTCTCGGCCGCTTCAAGGACGGTACCTTGCGCGATGCCCAGGTGAACAATTTGCCGGCTTCCGACGTCGTCACCGCCGTGCGCTTCGACGGCCGGCTGTATTTCGCCAATGTTGCCTATTTCGAGGATGCCATTCTCGAAGCCGTGGCGGCGAACCCCGCGGCGCCCTATCTGCTGATCGTCGGCGACGCCATCAACGAGGTCGACGCTTCGGGCGAGGAGGTCATCCGCCACCTGGTCGAACGGCTTCACGCGAACGGCGTGGTATTGCTGTTTTCCGGTCTCAAGAAGCAGGTGCTTGATGTCATTCGGGCGACCGGCCTGAGCGAAGTGATCGGCGAAGAAAGTTTTTTCGCCACATCCGAGCAGGCGCTTGAGATGATTTACGCCAAGGTGGCAAGACGTTCCGGTGCGCAGGATCCGTTACGGCCGGCACTGGTCGCCGACGCCGGCCATGATTAAGTTGAAGCGCGGTGGTGCCAGCAATATTCGAAAATGTTAATATTCGCCAATGCTGAGTACCCTGTTGTTGTTGCCGCTGTTCGGCGCCATCCTGGTTGCCTTGCTGCCGGTGCGCGATCCTGGCTTGATTCGCCGCGTGACGCTGGTGGCGACGGTTGTGGTGCTTGCCTTTGCCGGGTTTCTGCTGGTCCAGTTTGATCCGGCCGTCGCCGATATCCAGTTTTACGAAGTCCATGCCTGGCATGACCGCCTGGGATCGAGCTTCGCGCTCGGTGTCGATGGCTTCTCGTTGCCGTTGATCCTGCTTGCGACGCTGTTGATGCCGGTGGCCGTGGTTGCCTCGGGCAGTGTCACCCAGGGCGCCAGGTTTTACTTCACGTTGCTGCTGTTGCTCGAGACCGCCATGCTCGGCGTTTTCATGGCGCGCGACTGGTCGCTGTTTTACGTATTTTGGGAACTGACGCTGATCCCGCTGTTTTTCCTGATCGACCGGCTGGGCGGCCAGAACCGTCAGCGCCGACAGAAGGCGGCGCTCAACTTCGTGCTCTACACGATGGGTGGTTCGGTGTTCATGCTGATTGCGATCCTGCTGTTGTATGACGCCGTGCCGACGCACAGTTTCGGCATGGGCGCGATCGCGGAGGCTTCACGGGGGCTGCCGATCGCGACGCAGGTCTGGATTTTCCTCGGCCTGTTGATCGGCTTCGGTGTCAAGATGCCGATCTTTCCGCTGCACGGCTGGTTGCCGCTCGCTCATGTCGAGGCGCCGAGCGCCGTTTCCATTCTGCTCTCCGGCATCCTGCTCAAGATGGGCTCTTACGGTCTGCTGCGCGCGGTCGAGACGCTGCCCGGCGCGGCCTGGACGCTGCAGTCGCTGCTCGTCGCGCTGGCCTTCATCAGCATGATCTACGGCGGCGTGCTGGCCTGGCGAAGCCGCGATCTCAAGGAAATGGTCGCCTATTCATCGATCAGCCACATGGGCGTGGTGCTGCTGGGCATCGCGGCGCTCAATCCCGCCGGATTCGCGGGCGCGACAATGCAGATGGTGGCGCACGGCCTGGTTGCCGGGGCCTTGTTTTTTCTCGTCGGTCTGCTCTACGAGCGCACGCATACGCGCGACATCGGCGATTACGCTTCGCTGGTGCGCACCATGCCGCGCTTCGCTTTTTTCATGGTGCTGGCGCTCACCGCCGCCGTCGGCTTGCCGGGCACGGCCGGATTTATCGCCGAATTGCATGCGCTGGTCGGCGGCTTTGCGCGTTGGGGTTTGTGGGTGGTGGTGCTGTCGGTGTCGCTCCTGATCAGTGCCGCCTACGCCTTGCGCACTGTCGGGCGGTTGTTCACCGGGCCGGTCGGCGCGACCATGAAAAGCGTGCCCGATCTGACCCGCGCCGAGATGACGGCCGCCAGCGTGCTTGCGTTCGGCATCATCGCCCTCGGCCTCTATCCATCGCCGGCGCTGAATCTCTTTGGCGCCTCGGTTGCGCGGCTTTCGCGGTTCTTTGGAGCCTGATGTGAAGCCGCAGCCGGATGTGCCGCAGGATATCCGCCAGCGCCTGGCCGACTGCGTGCATCACCTCGACCATGTGCTGCCGGGCCAGGCATCGATCCGTGACTTTGTACATCACAACACACTGCACGGTTTTCAACACCTGAAGTTTCCCGATGCGCTGGCTGCCGTCAATCATCTGACCGGCGCGACGGCGTGGTTGCCCGAGGACGAGTGCCGCCGCCTTTACGGCGAAGGCCGTATCGATGATGGCGACATCGATGCCGCACTGAATCGGCTTGCGCCGGGCTGGGGCGTGGCGCTCGACGAAGTATTGGCGACCACGCCGGTGGTGCGTAGCGGCGACGTGCTGCGCGCGGGCTTGATTTACCCACTCGGCGCGATTCCGCTTCCCCGGCTCAAGTGGCTGATTGAGGAAAGTCAGGCGCTGAACCGGCTTGCCGACGAAGTGACGCCGACAGCGCGGCAACGACTGCTCGCCAGCGGGGATGGTGAGGCCCGCAGCGTCTCCGATCTATGGGCAGCCTGCCTCGACGTGCTTGATCTCGACCATGCTTTCGAACATCCCGAAGAGCTACTCGAACTTTCCGCCCGCGAAGCAGAGGGCGCTGCCTCCACCGCGGAGGCCCGGCAGCGCTTCGCCGCGCCCGCTGCCGCGCTGTGGGCGGACATCGCCAATAAAGTCGGTGCTGGCGGGACGGCGGGTGAACTCCTCAAGGCGCTTACCGCTGAAGATGCGCTGGAGCGCGTGCGCCCGCTGTTGCTGCGTCATCTTGGCGCGCATCTCGATCAAGGCCTCGCCCCGTGGAACAATCCGGCGCGGCCGCTGGGTTTTTATGCCGCTTGGCGGGCCAGTGCGCAGCACGACATCGTCTGGGAGCTTGAATCGCTGCCCGAGGCGCGTTCTGAAATCTCACGGTTGCCGGACGACGCGCTCGACTGCGTCATTGCCGCATTGACCCGATTGGGTCTGCCCGAAGCGCGCTGGCCCGCCTATCTTGAGCGTCTGGCGCTTGAACTGCCGGGCTGGTCGGGCATGTTTCTCTGGCGTCACAACCATCCGGGTTATGCCGGCAGCCAGGATGTGCCGGTGGCGATGATGGACTACCTTGCCGTTCGGCTGGCGCTTGAGGGTCTGGTTGCCGCGGATTGTGCGCGGCGCCACTGGGATGTCGAGCTGAACCTGACCGCACTCGGTGATTACTTCCATCACCATCCTGCCGAATTGTGGGTGCGTCATGCCGTGCACAGCGGCGAATTGCCGGAGTATCTGCTCGACCTGATTGCACCGCACCTGCCCGCCGCCGGCGATGCAGGCCTGCCGCGGGCACCCGGCTTGTGGGTCTGGCTGGCAAAGCTGATCGAAGCCTGGCGCGCGACGCCGACGGTCGAGCAGCAGGCGAGCCACAGCTTGCCGCGTTCGGTCTGGCCGCTGTTCCGGCTCGTCCAGCATCTGGGGATTTCCGCCAGCGCATTGCGCTCGCAAGGTCGCGCCGGCGCCGAGGCGCTGCTCGCCTGTCTCACCCGACTCGACGAACAGCAGCGCGGCTTCGTCTGGCTTAACGCCTACGAGCGCCACTACCGCGAGCAGATTTTTGCCGGCCTGGCCGCCAATCATGGCCGTTGGACCGGCCACGGCGTTGGCAATGGCCCGGCGGCCCAACTGGTGTTTTGCATGGACGACCGCGAGGAGGGCATGCGGCGTCATCTCGAAGAAGTGAATCCCCAGCTCGAAACGCTGGGTGGCGCGGCGCACTTCGCCGTGTTCCAGAACTATTATGGCTTGGACGACCGCGAACCGACACCGTTGTGTCCGGTGGTGCCGGAGGTGATCGTGCCGTCGCACAATGTGCATGAAGTCCCGCGCGCGGGCGCCGAGGCCGTGGCCGATGCGCATCGCCGGCGCAACCGGCGCCGGCTGCGCTGGCAGGATCGCCTGCATCAGGTGACGCGCACGCGCCTGGTCGGCGGCACGCTGCTCTCCATGCTGGCCGCGCCACTGGCTTTTGCCGGTACGCTGCTGCGTTCGCTCGCGCCGGGCGAACTCGGTCGCATCAATGCCGCTTTGCGCGGCAGCTTCGACCTGCCGGTGGCGACGCGGCTCGACCACAATGCGGCCGCGGATGCCGGCCCGGCGACGCCCGCTGCGCCCAGAAATGGCTTCACCGATGCCGAGCAGGCCGAGCGCATCGCCGGCTTCCTCGTCAGCCTCGGCCTGACGAAAAACTTTGCGCCGCTGGTGGTCATCATGGGCCATGGCGCCAACAGCCAGAATAATCCACATATGGCGGCCTACGACTGCGGCGCCTGTGCTGGCCGCCATTCCGGTCCCAATGCGCGCCTGTTCGCCGCCATGGCGAATCGACCCGAGGTGCGCGGCCTGATGCGCGCGCGGGGCATCGACATTCCCGACACGACTTGGTTCCTCGGCGCTGAACACAATACCACCGACGACCTGATCACCTGGTATGACACCGCGGACATCGCCGTCCCGCTAGCGCCGACTTTTGAACAGCTCGACCGCGACCTCGCCCTGGCGGTACAAGCCCATGCGCAGGAGCGCTGTCGCCGCCTCTATTCCGCGCCATTGGGGCTCGACCCGGTCGCCGCCATGCGCCATGTCTGGGCCCGTCGCAACGACTGGTCGCAGGCGCGGCCCGAACTCGGTCACGCGACCAACGCCTGCGCCTTTTTCGGTCGACGCGCCATGAGTCGCGGCGCTTTCTTCGACCGCCGTTCCTTCCTAATTTCCTACGACCCGACACAAGACCCGGAAGGCAAGGTGCTCGAACGTCACCTGCTGATCAACGGCGCGGTCGGCGCTGGCATCAGTCTTGAATACTTCTTCTCGACGGTGAACAACGACCAGTTCGGCTGCGGCAGCAAGATCACCCATAACGTCGCGGGTTACTTCGGCGTCATGCAGGGAGCATCTTCTGACCTGGCGACAGGACTGCCGAAACAGATGATCGAGGTGCACGAGGCGATGCGTCTGCTGGTGGTGATTGAGCAGACGCTCGACATCATCACCGCCGTCTACCAGCGCCAGCCGCCGTTGCAGGAGCTGGTCGGCAACGGCTGGGTGATCGTCGCCGCAAAGGACCCGGCGTCTGGCGCCATCCATCTGTTCGACCCGGCCAGCGGTTGGCAGCCGTGGCAGGGCAATAACGAGGTGAAAACAGTGAAACAGTCGGTCGACTGGTTCGCGGGCAATCGCGATCCGTTGCCCCCGGTTTTGCTGGAGAGGCCGTTAGCGATATGAACTGCACCTTCATCCTCGTCATGCTGATTCCCCTGTTCCCGTTGCTGGCGGCCGGTGGCATTGCGGCCTACATCCTTTCCGGGCAGGCGCAAGGCGACGCGGGCGAGGCGCCCACGGCGTGGCTCGCCGAAGCCGCGACCTGGTTCGCGCTGCTTGGTTTACTCAGCCTCGACGCGCTGGCGTGGTACGCGGGTGCGCCCGGCCACGTCGCCATTGGCACATGGTTCGCCAGCGGCGCGTTCATCCTGCCGATCTCCTTCACCCTCGATGGCCTTTCCCTGGCGTACGCCACGCTGGTGGCGCTGATTGGCGTGGTGACACTGCGTTTCTCGCGCCACTACCTGCACCGCGAACCGGGTTTCCATCGCTTCTTCATCTTCATGTGCTTGTTCCTCGCCGGCATGCTGCTGATCGTGCTCTCCGGCAATGCCGTGCTGACCTTCGTCGGCTGGGAGTTCGCGGGCATCAGCTCCTATCTGCTGATCGGCTACGCTTACGACCGGCCGGTGGCCACGGGCAATGCGCTGTGGGCTTTCATTACCAACCGCATCGGCGATGCTGGTTTCATTCTCGGCATCAGCCTCGCCGTCGGGTGGCTGGGCACAGTCGAATGGTCGGGTCTGGCTGCCTGGGCCACCGCCGGCGGCGGCAGCTTCGACAAGATCACGGCGCGGTTGGTGCTGTTTGGTTTTCTCCTCGCTGCCGTAATCAAGTCGGCGCAGCTGCCTTTCGGCGCGTGGATTGCCCGTGCCCTCGAAGGGCCGACGCCATCCTCGGCGATCTTCTACGGTGCGGTGATGGTGCATGCCGGCGTCTATTTGGTGATCCGCCTCGAGCCGGTATTGCTGCAGGTGCCGGATGTGTTGATTGCGCTCGCTGTCGTTGGCGCGCTGACCGCTCTTTATGGCTGGCTGGTGGGGCTTGTGCAGACCGACGTCAAGTCTTCGCTAATTTTTGCCACGACGACCCAAGTTGGGCTGATGTTCCTCGCCTGCGGCCTCGGTTGGTTCGAAGTCGCCGCCTGGCATATGGGGTTGCACACGCTCTGGCGCGCCTATCAGTTTCTGTTGGCGCCGTCCTATATGCACCTGGTCAACGCAAAAGCCAGACCGGCACCGGCCTGGTTGGCTGGCCGGCAGTGGCTATATACAGCCGCCCTGCAACGCTTCTGGCTCGACCAGTTGGCGGCGAGTACGCTGATTCGTCCGGCGCACGCGATCGGTCGGGACATGCGCGACTTCGACGATAACGTGCTCGCGCACCTTGTCGGTATGCCGACACGGCGGCGCGCTGGCGAGGAACGCGTGGCCGGCGTGGATGCGGTGATCCGCGGCCACGGGCTGGCTGGCGCCTTCCTCGTCTGGGTCGCCGAGCGTCTGCACCGCTTCGAATCGCGCCTCGTCATGCGGCAGGGTAATGGCCCGGTGGCGCGCGCGCTGCGTCGCGTCGGCGACTATCTGCTGGTCTTCGAGGCCATGCTCGAGCGGCCGCGCTATCTGGTCCTGGTCGTCGTGGCGACTTTCGTCATCATCTTATGACCGAGATTCTCTGGACCCAGCAGGCCAACTGGCCGATTCTCGCGCTGCTGCAGTTGCTGCCGCTGGTCGGCGCGGTCGCCGTTTTCGCGCTGGGCGAGCGGGCAGTCGCCGTGGCGCTGGGGCGCGTCGTCGCGCTGGCGGAGCTGTGGCTTGGCTTCGTGCTCTACCAGCACATCGACGCAACTTCGCCGGCGCTGCAACTGGCAGAGCGCATCCATGGGTCATGGGGGCTCGGCTACCATGCCGCCGCCGACGGCGTCACGGTCCTGTTCGTGCTGCTGGCGGCGCTGATCGCCGTGTTGATGACGCTGTACGGCCTGGTGCGCGGCCTGGCTCAGCCTGGCCGGCTGCTGGCGTTGATCCTGCTGGCCGAGGCGGCGCTGATGACCCTGCTGCTCACGATGAACCTTCTGTGGTTCGCCCTGTTCTCGGTCATCGAACTGGCCGTGGCCGGCCATCTGATTGGCCACTGGTCGACCTCGACCGAGGGAAACCGCCTGCTGGCGATGACCCGCTTCCTGCAATTCCAGGGGGTCGGCGTTCTGCTCATGGTGGGCGGCATGATCATCCTCGCCTGGGACCATGCCAACGTTACCGGCTTATGGAGCTTCGATCTCATCGACCTCATTCAGGCGCCGGCGCAGGGCCGCTTCCAGACGGCCGCTTTCTTCCTGCTGTTCTATGGCCTGGCTGTGCGCACCCCGCTGTTCCCGCTGCACGGCTGGCTGCCTCACGTCGCCCATCGCGGCATGGTCGCCATCGCTCCTGCGCTGCTGCTGGGCGTCAAGGTCGGCATCTACGGCATGCTGCGCTTCCTGTTGCCGCTGACCGGGGAGGCCGTACTGGTGTGGCAGAACTTCATCATCGCCTTCGCCATGGCCGGCGTCTTTTATGCCGCGACCCTCGCCTTTCTGCAGACCAACCTGCGACGGCTCTTGTCCTTTGCCGTGGTCAGCCACACCGGGCTCATCGTGATCGGTTTGTTTACTTTGCACCCGCTGGGCCTGACCGGCGCCGTGCTGCTGTCGGTCAACTTCGGGCTGGCCGTAACGGTGATGTTGTTCATGGTCGGCTTCGTCTTCCGCCGCACGCGCTCGACTGACCTAGTCAAGCTTGGCGGCCTGTTCGAGCGCATTCCTTTCATTGCATTCTGTTTTCTCGCCGGTGGTTTTTCCATTGTCGGCATGCCCGGTACGCCAGGCTTCGATGCCGTCCATTTCGTGCTTGAGGCGTCAATGGAGCGCTTTGGCGCCTTGCCGACCGTCGCGGCGGCGCTAGGCAACGTCCTTACCGCGGGCTTCCTGCTCTGGGCCTTTCAGAAAGCCTTTCTCGCGCCCCGGCCTGAAGGTGAGGTATCCGCCATCGAACGCACCCTGCCCATGGAATACCTGGTCGGCGGGATTGTAGTCGCCGTGCTGTTGTTGACCGGTTTTTACTTCGAGCCCTGGCTCAACCTGATCGAGCCCGCGCTCAACACACTTGCTTTGAGATTTGCTCATGGCTAGCTTCCCGCTGCTTTCCTTGCTGTTCCTGACCTTACCGGGTGGCGCCTTGCTTGCCTGGCTACTGCCGCGTCCGGAATGGGCGCGCGGCATCGCACTCGCCACGGCGCTGATCGACCTGGTCGTGGTGTTGGCGGCGGTATTCCTCTTTGATCCGCAACAACCGGGTTTCCAACTGGTCGAGAAGTACGACTGGATTCCCAGTCTCAATGTTCACTACCTGGTCGGCGTCGACGGCATTTCCATCCTTTTCCTGCCCGCAGCGGTGCTGTTGTTCATCGGCGTCATCCTCGCCTCGTGGAATAGCGTGCACACCCTGCCGCGTCTCTATTACAGTTTGCTGATGCTGCTGGAAACGGCGACCTTGGGCGTCTTTTGCGCGCTCGACTCGATGCTGTTCTTCCTCTTCTGGGAATTCACCCTGATTCCGTTGTATTTCCTGGTGAGTCTCTGGGGCGTCGGCGCCAACCGCCGCCATGCCGCGATGAAATACACGCTGGTGATGCTGGCCGGCGGCGTGCCGCTGTTGTTCGGCTTCATCATCCTCGCCTTCAGCGCGGCGGCCGGCGGTGGCCCGTTGGTGTTCGATTTGCCAACGCTGCTGGCGACTCCATTGCCCAGCGGCACACAATATCTCGTGTTCTTGCTGCTGCTGGTCGGTTTCGGCGTCAAGGTGCCCGTGTTCCCGCTGCATACCTGGCTGCCGCTGATTGCCATGGAAGGGCCGGCCGCGGTGGCCGCGCTCCTGACCGGCATGAAACTCGGGGTGTACGGCCTGATCCGTTTCGCCGTGCCGCTGGCGCCGACCGCCGCACAGGATCTGCACTGGCTTCTGGCGGGCCTCGGCGTGGTGGCGATCCTTTACGGCGCCTTCGCCGCGCTGGCGCAGACCAATCTCCGGCGCATGCTCGCCTACGCCAGCCTCTCCCACGTCGGTCTCGTTGTGCTGGGGCTGGCTTCCTTCAATCTGCAGGGTCTGCAGGGCGCGTTGCTGCAACTGCTCAATTTCGCCATCGTCGCCGGCGGGCTCTTCCTCCTCGCCAGCCATTTGCATCACCGGACCGGATCGACCGACATCGCCAACCTGGGTGGCGCCGCACGCAGCATGCCACTGCTGGCGAGTTTCTTTCTGCTTTACGGATTGGCCGGCATGGGCCTGCCGGGTACCTCGGGCTTCCCCGCGGAGCTTTTGATCCTGATGTCGACCTTCCAGAATCACGCCGGGGCGGGGCTGGCCGCGCTTGTCGGCATGGTGGTCGGGGCCGCCTATTTCCTGGGCATCTATCGGCGCGCCTTCTTCGGCCCGGTTACCCGGCCGGAAGTGATGCAGGCCGATGACCTGCGCCCGCGCGAGTTCTGGCTGGCGCTGAGTTTCGCTCTGTTGATAATTTTCTTCGGGTTTTTCCCGGCACTGCTCCTCGACCTGATGGAACCCACAGCCGAGGCTTGGCTTAAGCGACTGGGTTGATTCCTACCCTGCGGCGTGGATCATTTTTTCGCCAAACAAGTCGTAGTAGCGGTGCGCTAATGCTTTGCGGGGTTGCCGGCGCTCCGTCTTAACCGCGAGGTCCAGTTGGGTGTAGATGTTGCCATGCAGCAGGTGGGCCGCGCGCCGGGCTGACAGGAGTTCGCCCGCTGTCGGGGTGGCAAGCTGCGCAATGCTGTGTATACGGTCCGTTTTGGCTCCGTTATCCATTCCGGAGTACAAATTTCCATACAGTATGTGGGCCTTGCGCCGGGCTGAGAGAAACTCGCCAGACTCGTCGGCGGCAAGGCGTGCGATGGCGTCCATAAATGATTTCAGAAAAGTTTTCATTGGGCAGTCCTCGGTGAATGTGTACGTTGATAAACGCACAAAGTGTGCCACTGCCAAATGATTGTGTAACGGGATGATTAAAAAGAGAAATGACGCCGCAGCGTCATTTACTCTTTGTGTTGCTTAATGCAGCCAAGCAAGGCCTGAAAATAGTAACTTTATGATTAATAACATACATGTATGTTGCTGCGGCTGACTTGTTGTGTTGCGAACTGCATCGATGTTTCAGCTTGGCGCAATCGTTTCCAGAGTGCGCGAGCGCCAGTCAAGCACGGCGGTACGCGTGGCCATTTTTCCGGCAAGTTCTGGAAATTCGGTGGTGATCACTTCAGCCGCGAACTGCGCGAGAAAGCGGCTCTTGAGTTCGGCGCGCGCCCGGTCGACGCCGATTTCGTCGTAGAGCACCGAACTGAGCAGCAGAAAACCGTCGTCGGGGATGCGTCCGGCTTTCATGTTGGCCTGGATGATGCCGGCGGCGCGGCGGATGGGTTCACCGAGGTTCGGACTGTAGGGCCCGATGATCAGCGCGAGGTTGGGGGTGTGCAAGAAGTCGAAGCCGCGGCCGACGCAAATCATCCATTCGCGGTGCTCGATGTCTAGATGGCGCTCGTTGCGCTTAATTTGCTCGCGCACCGAGTCAATTCGTTTGAGGTTGCCATGCAGCAGCGGCAGGAGGTCGTTGCGCATCTGCGCCGGCATGTCGGGCAGCAGTGAGGCAAGTCGTGGTTCCAGCGCGGTACGTTCGTTTTCGGTGAGGGTGGACAGATCAAGCTTTTCGCCGTTGGTGCCGTGCACGATCATCGCGTCTTCGTCGGTTTCGATGCCGCACACCAGAGGATAAACAGTGCCGTGCGACGCGCCGAAAATGTGCGCGACTTGACGGCGAATTTGATGGACGTGATCCTTGGCCGCCTCGGTGTCGTAGTTGAAGCCGGCGCAGCCGCGATGTGGGCTGCCCTTGGAGTAATGGTAGGTGATGAGGAAGAGTACGCGACGGCCACTGCTGACCATCCGCTGCACATGATGCGCCACGACCTCGCCCAGGTGCGGCCAGCCGAGATCGAACATGCCGCCGAGGTTGCGGAAGGGCATCAGGATGCCAACGGGAGTGTTGGTGGTGACAGGGAGGTTGATCCGCCCGTCCATGCACTTGAACACGGCGATGGCGGTCGGATGCTGGGCGAGGTAGTGCTCGCGCGCCAGCCACGACTCAGGGCTGCGGAAATCGGCCCCGTGGCGATCGGCTAGATCGAATATCCAGTCGATGCGTTGCTGGATAGGTTTACTATGGATGTCCATGTTTAAGCTTTCTGCAGGAAATTAGCGACGGGTCTTCAACCCCGGGGTGGGCGCCCATCGCATTCGTGCAAGAAGGCCACCAAAGGCCTCTCGCCGACGATCTGGCACGGCCGAAGTTTATCTTTCTTCCCGGGACGATGCATCTATCTTTTGCCGACCGGCCGATCCGCCATCAGTCCCGGCGCCTCCGCCAGCAGAAATTCGCGGAAGGTTTCCGCTACTGGCAACAGGGACTTTTCGGCACGATGCACGACGTACCAGCGCCGGATGACCGGTGTGCCGGTAACGGGCAAACGCACCAGGCGACCGACCTCGCATTCAAGCGCCACGGAATGTGCGGAAATGAAGGCCAGCCCCAGGCCGGCCATCACCGCTTGCTTGACCGTCTCGTTGCCGACCATTTCGAATAAATGGAGTGGCGCGATGCCGACATCCGCGAAATACCGTTCCATCGTCGCCCGCGTGCCCGAGCCGGATTCGCGGATCAAAAAGGTTTCTTCGGCGAGTTGCGTTGGCGCCACCTGCTGGCTGCCGGCCAGCGGGTGGTCCGGCGCGGCGACAATCACCAGCGGGTGGTCGGCAAAGGCTTCGGCCACCGTGGTAAGTTCCTGCGGCGGCTTGCCCATGATGGCCAGATCGATCTCATTGTCGGCCAGTTGCCGCACGACGGTTTCGCGGTTATTCACGCTGAGGTTGAGTTCAACACCCGGTTTCCTGCGGCGAAACTCCATCAGCAGGCGCGGCGTGAAATATTTGGCGGTGCTGATCGCGCCGACCGACAGCCGCCCGCCGCGCACGCCCTTGATGGCATCCAGCGCCTCGGTAGCCTCGCGCAACTGTTGGGCGATGCGCCGCGCATGGCGCGCCACCTCCTCGCCGGCCGCGGTCAGAAAGACCTTTTTACCAACCATTTCGGTCAGCGGCAACCCGGCCTGTTCTTCGATCTGCTTGACCTGCATCGACACCGCCGGTTGCGTCAGGTGCAACTCTTCGGCCGCGCGCGAAAACGACAAATGCCGCGACAAGGCCTCGAAAACCTTGAGTTGTCGCAGGGTGACGTGCTTCATTTCGACACTCCCGTCGGCGACCGTCGTCTCGGTCGCTTGTAGTTGTCATCTGACGCCGTCCTGCCAGCGCCGACTTTTGACTTATCGCGCAATCTTATCATCGCGATAAGAAGTCGTGACTGTTACTTATGGTCTCCGGTGAGTATCTTTACCGTCCATGGAGACACTGCAAGCCCTGATTTTCGATGTCGATGGCACGCTCGTCGACACCGAGCGCGACGGCCACCGCGTCGCCTTCAATCTCGCCTTCGCCGACGCTGGCCTCGACTGGCACTGGGATGAAGCGTTGTACGGCGAACTGCTCGCCGTCACGGGTGGCAAAGAGCGCATCCGCTTTTTTGTCGAGCGCCACCTCCCGGAATTTGCCGCGCGGCCGGATTTCGATGCGCTCGTCAAATCGCTGCATGCGACCAAAACCGCTCACTTTGTGCGGCTGGTCGAAGCTGGCCAGCTACCGCTGCGGCCCGGCGTCGCGCGGCTCATTGCCGAAGCGCGCGCCGCCGGCCTGCGGTTGGCGATCGCCACCACCACCTCGCCAGAAAATGTTGACGTGCTGTTACGCGCCAGCCTGGCGCCGGAAGCGCTTGACTGGTTCGAAGTGATCGGCGCCGGCGATGTCGTGCCGGCCAAAAAGCCCGCGCCCGATATTTACCAGTGGGTGCTGGAACGTATGAAGCTGCCCGCCAGTGCCTGTCTCGCGCTGGAAGATTCGGTCAACGGGCTGAAATCCAGCCTGGCCGCAGGCATTCCGACGCTGGTCACGGAGAGCGAATACACCCACGGACAGGACTTTACCGGCGCGCTCAGGGTGCTGCCGGACCTGGCGGCCGTCACCCTGACCGATCTGTGGAACATCTTCGATGGAACCTTATCATCGACATAATATTTCGTGACTGTTATTTATAGTTAAGCCTTACTAAGATGATGGACATCGCAGCACAACAACACTCAAAGGAGAAGGAACAATGGATCAATCGAACCGCTACGCCGACCTGAGCCTCAAGGAAGAAGACCTCATCAAGGGCGACGGGCACGTGCTCGTCGCTTATCACATGCAGCCGGCCGCCGGTTATGGCTATCTGGAAACCGCCGCGCACATCGCCGCCGAGTCCTCCACCGGCACCAACGTCGAGGTCTGCACTACCGACGATTTCACCAAGGGTGTGGATGCGCTGGTGTATTTCATCGACGAGGCCAAGGGCGTGATGAAAGTCGCCTACCCGATCGATCTGTTCGACCGCAACATCATCGACGGCCGCGCCATGCTGGTGTCGTTCCTGACGCTGGCGATCGGCAACAACCAGGGCCAGGGCGACGTCAAGTGCCTGAAGATGCATGACTTCTACGTGCCGCGCCAGTTCATGCGCCAGTTCGACGGCCCGTCCATGGGCATCGCCGACATGTGGGAAATCCTCGGGCGTCCGCGCGTCAATGGCGGCTACATCGCCGGCACCATCATCAAGCCGAAGCTGGGCCTGCGCCCGGAGCCGTTTGCCAAGGCGGCCTACCAGTTCTGGCTGGGCGGCGACTTCATCAAGAACGACGAGCCGCAAGGCAACCAGGTGTTCTGCCCGACCAAGAAGGTCATCCCGCTGGTGGTCGATGCCATGAAGCGCGCCATGGACGAAACCGGCCAAGCGAAGATCTTCTCCGCCAACATCACCGCCGACGACCACTATGAAATGCTCGCGCGCGCCGATTACATCCTCGAAGCCTTCGGCCCGGATGCCAACAAGGTGGCGTTCCTGGTCGACGGTTACGTCGGCGGCCCCGGCATGGTGACGACCGCGCGTCGTCAGTATCCCGCCCAGTTCCTGCACTACCATCGTGCCGGCCACGGCGCGGTGACCTCGCCTTCGGCACTGCGCGGCTACTCCGCGTTCGTGCTGTCCAAGATGTCCCGCCTGCAGGGGGCTTCCGGCATCCACGTCGGCACCATGGGCTACGGCAAGATGGAGGGCGCGGCGGATGACCGCAACATCGCCTACATGATCGAGCGCGATTCGGCGGACGGCCCTTACTACCATCAGGAGTGGTACGGCATGAAGCCCACCACCCCGATCATCTCCGGCGGCATGAACGCGCTGCGCCTGCCCGGCTTCTTCGAGAACCTCGGTCACGGCAACGTGATCAACACCTCCGGCGGCGGCTCCTGGGGTCATATCGACAGCCCGATGGCCGGCGCGATCTCCCTGCGCCAGTCCTACGAGTGCTGGAAGTCCGGCGCCGACCCGATCGAATTCGCCAAGGAGCACAAGGAGTTTGCCCGCGCCTTTGAATCCTTCCCGGGCGATGCCGACAAGATTTTCCCCGGCTGGCGCGAAAAACTCGGCGTCCACAAGTAATTCGGACTCTGATAAAAAGAACCCCGCTCCGGCGGGGTTTTTTGCCCCGACATATTTGATATCTGATCGGATAAAGCGATGGACAAGACCCAATATCTCGTCAAGCAGGAACCCTTCTATCAGGCACAGGGCAGGGAAGTCGCCCTCTACGAAGCCGCCTATGCCGCGAAGCTGCCGGTCATGGTGAAAGGGCCGACAGGTTGCGGCAAGTCGCGCTTCATCGAATACATGGCGTGGAAGCTGCAAAAGCCGCTGATCACCGTCGCCTGCAACGAGGACATGACGGCCAGCGACCTGGTCGGCCGTTACCTGCTCGAAGCCAACGGCACGCGCTGGCTCGACGGCCCGCTGACCACCGCTGCCCGCATCGGCGCAATTTGTTATCTCGACGAGATCGTCGAAGCGCGCCAGGACACCACCGTGGTGATCCACCCGCTGACCGACCACCGCCGCACGCTGCCGCTCGACAAGAAGGGCGAACTGCTTGAGGCACACCCCGATTTTCAGTTGGTGATTTCCTACAACCCGGGCTACCAGAGCCTGATGAAGGATCTGAAGCAATCCACCAAGCAGCGCTTCACCGCCTTCGACTTTGATTACCCGCCGCCCGAACTGGAGATCGGCATCATCTCACGCGAAACGGGGCTCGCCGAGGGCACCGTCGCCAAGCTGGTGAAAATCGGCCAGGTCGGGCGCAACCTCAAGGGTCATGGCCTCGACGAGGGTATCTCGACGCGGCTCCTGGTGTATGCCGCCACGCTGATCAAGCGCGGCGTCGATGCCGGCGACGCCTGTCGCATGGCGCTGGTGCGGCCAATCACCGACGATGCCGACATCCGCGCAACGCTCGATCACGCCATCGACGCCACCTTCGTCTAACTTTCATGATGCGTGTGCTACGCCCCCGCACCATGAAAACGCCCACCCCCCTTCGCCCCCCTCGCGGGGGGTTCCAATCGGTTCGCTGCGCTCGTTTGTCACCGGGCGCTTCTTTTGGCAGCGGAGCGGGTTGCGGCTGGCGCCGCGTGCCGCGTTTGCTTGGGGCGGCCCGGCGCAAACGCTGCATTTTCACGCTAAACATGGCCTGCGGCAGGGGTTGATGCCCATGACCGAAACCGAATACCAGCATCCTTTGATGAAGGTCTATTGGACCCGGCTCGACTGCGGCTTGAAGCCTGTCGCGGACGTGTTCGAGGACTGCATGACCGAAGCCCTGGCCGTGCTCGCGCAGGAGGACATCGATGGTTATCTGGATGCCGCGAGCGTCCTCGGCAAGATGGGGCGCGGGCCGGAGCCGGTGCTGGCCTTTCTGGAGGAGTGGCCCGCCATCGCCGCCGCCGCCGGCAGCGCGCTGCTGGCGCCGGTGATGGATTTCATCCGCGCCCTGCAGAAATCGCCCAACAGCCGCGCCATCACACCCTTCCTGCAAACCCTGGCCGCCGTGGCGCGCCGCCTGCAAGCGGGCGAGCAATTGCAGTTCTACATCGACATCGCGCGCGACCTGATGCAGCGCACCTCGCGTTCGATGCTGGGCCAGCACATCACCGTCCCCAGCCCCGGCCTGTCCGAATTTTTCAATCAGGCGCCGCGCCTGGTGAACCTCCTGTCGATGGCGGGGCTGCAAAACTGGGTCGATTACGGCGTCCGCAATTACCAGCATCACCCCGAGCGGCAGATCGACTATTTCGCGCTGCAATCGGCCGACAGTCGCGCGGTGCTGCAACGCGAGCGCCACGGCACCCTGTTCGCCGACGTCGAGCGCCAGCTTGACCTCTATCTGCGCGCCCTCTGGCAGGACAGCGATCAACTGGTGCCGTATTCGACCGCCTTCGACGAGCTGCGCAAGCCGATTCCCTACTACGACAAACTCGGCATGCGCGTGCCGGATGTCCAGGACGATGCGAATGGCATCAGCGGTCTCGACCGCTACCGCGCCATGCTCGCCCACATGGTTGGCCACCGCCGCTGGAGTGCCACGCAAATCGCCGACAACTGGAGTCCCTTCCAGCGCATGGCGGTCGAATTCTTCGAGGACTGCCGCGTCGAGACCCTGCTGATCCGCGAGTATCCTGGCCTGCGCCGCCTCTTTCTCGCCCTGCATCCCCATCCGGTCGAGGGCGCCTGCGATCCCGAGACCACCTCCTGCCTGCGGCATCGGCTGGCGATGCTCTCGCGCGCCTTTCTCGACCCCGCGCACGGCTATGCCGATCCGGTGCTGGGCGATTTCGTCCTCCGCTTCCATGCGCTGCTGGAGAAGGATACGTCGAGCACGGGGGCGATGGCCGATCTCGCACTGTCCTACGTCACCAAAACGCGCCGCCAGAGCGACCAACTTGCCAAGGTGCATTTCGACGACACGGTGATCGACTACCGCGACGACAACCGCCAGCTATGGCGCTTCATCGAAGAGGATGACGAAGGCGAGGTCGTCGATCAGCATCGCAAAATGGCCAAGGGCGAGGAGCTCAACAGCCTGCCGCCCCGCCACTACCCCGAATGGGACAGCAACAGCCAGACCTATCGTCCCGACTGGACCAGCGTCTACGAAGCCCTGCATGCCAGCGGCAATGCCGCCGACATCGACAAGCTATTGCTTAAACACGCCGCACTGGCCAAGCAGCTCAAACGCCTGCTCGACCTCATCAAGCCGCAGGATAAGGTGCGCATTCGCTATCAGGAGGAGGGCAGCGAGCTCGACCTCGACGTCGCCATCCGCTCGCTGATCGACTTCAAGAGCGGCGCGCTGCCCGACCCGCGCATCAACATGAGCCACCGCACCGACGGTCGCGACATCACCGTGCTGCTGCTGCTCGATTTGTCAGAATCGCTCAACGGAAAAGCTGGTGGCGGCCAGCAGACCATCCTCGAACTCAGCCAGGAGGCCGTTTCGCTGCTGGCCTGGGCCATCGACTGCATGGGTGATCCCTGCGCGATTGCCGGCTTCCACTCCAACACCCGCCACGAGGTGCGCTACCAGCACATCAAGGGTTTTTCCGAGCGCTGGGACGACACCGTCAAGGCGCGGCTGGCGGCGATGCAGGCGGGTTTCTCGACGCGCATGGGGGCCGCCTTGCGTCACGCCGGCCACTACCTGGCGGCCCGCCAGGCCGACAAAAAGATCCTGCTGCTGCTCACCGACGGCGAACCCGCTGACATCGACGTCAACGAACCCGATCACCTGCGCGCCGACGCCAGGAAAGCCGTCGAGGAACTGTCGGCGCAAGGCGTCACCACCTTCTGCCTGAGCCTCGACCCCAACGCCGACGAGTACGTGCGCGAGATTTTCGGCAACCACTGGCGCGTGCTCGACCGCATCGAGCGCCTGCCCGAGCAACTTCCCCTGCTCTATCTCAGCCTGACGCGCTGAGCGCGCAAAAGTCGGCGCTGGCGGGACGGCGATGCATGCGGCCATCATGGCATGCAAGTTGCTGCATGGCGCAGACAAAAAACAAACAAGCTCGGGTATCATCAAGATAACCCTAACATCAGAAAGGAAGAACGATGCCAGCCACGCAAGCCGCCGATCAAGCAGCCAAACTTTACACTGCCACCATCGTGCGCTCGCAGCGCATCACGCCGCCCAACTCGTCGGAAGAGGT
Organism: Rhodocyclaceae bacterium; assembly: GCA_030652245.1. Lineage (GTDB taxonomy): Bacteria > Pseudomonadota > Gammaproteobacteria > Burkholderiales > Rhodocyclaceae > Sulfuricystis. Next base: position 26,846 of record JAUSBB010000169.1, read on the forward strand.
GCGCCACATCGCGTTGCGCCGCGACGACTTGTCGTTCGATGGCAAGCTGGGTCAGTGCATCCGCGTCATGGCGCCGGGGCAATATGGCAACCAGTATCACCCGCGCCTGTATCTACTCGCCGAACCGGGTAGCGAAAGCGCTGGCGGCGCCGAGTTCGCCATTTGCGTCAAACGTCACGATTACATCGACGACTTCAACGGCGAGCGTTATCCGGGCATCGCCTCCAACTACCTGTGTGATTTGCCGGTCGGCGCAACGATCAAATTCTCCGGCCCCGTCGGCTACCCATTCACCATGCCAGAGAGCCGCAAGGCGGACATCATCATGATCGGCATGGGCACGGGCATCGCGCCCTTCCGCGTGCTGATCCGCACGATTTATGAAAAGTACGGCAGTTGGGAGGGCAAGGTGCGTCTCTTTTACGGCGCAAAGAGCGGCCTTGAAATGCTCTACATGAACGACGCCAACAAGGATCTGTCGCAGTACGTCTATCAGCCCACCTTCAAGGCTTTCCAGGCCATCAGTCCGCGCCCAGCTTTCGATGCGCCGGTCGAGATGGACAAGGCGCTGGAACAGAATGCCGCCGAGGTCTGGGAAATGGTGCGGCGCCCGGATACGCATGTCTATCTGGCCGGTGTGGGCGACATGCTGGCGCGTGTCGAAAAGGCGCTGGTCGGGATGGCCGGTTCCGCAGCCGCATGGGAACAGGCGAAGGAAGCATTACAGACCAGCGGCCGCTGGCACGAAGTGTTGTTCTGACCGCGCCAGTGCAAAAAAACCCGCCCTGGTACAACCAGGGCGGTCCGCGCATCACAGGAAGGCTTCAGTCGTGATGTTCTTCAGCCAGCTGTAGGCGTACTCTGCCTCCGCCTTGCGCACATAAGACGGAGCCCCCACCGGAGAGAGGCCGCCAGCGCCCTTGACGCTGACAAGTTTGCCGCCCTCGGGCTGGAAGATGCCGACGATGGAGAAGCCATAGTCTGGCCCGACCACGGTGTAGCAGGCATTGGTGTATTGAGGTTTGGGTACCGGTTTGCCGTTCGTCACGGCGACGATGGCATTGACGACCACCTTGGCCTGAGATGCCGCCGCATGGGCCGACTTGGGTATATCGTTGGTAACGGCGGCGTCGCCGATGACGTAGATGCCCTTGTGGAGGGTCGATTCCATCGTCATTGGATCTATCGGACACCAGCCGCTCTGATCGGTCAGCCCCGCCATCCGGGCAATGGCGGCGGCCCGTTGCGGTGGGATGAAATTGATGATGTCCGCCTTCTGGTCGCCCATATCGGTGACCAGCGAGCGTTTTTTCTGATCCACCCGCAGTATCTTGCCGCCACTGCTCCCGGGAACCCATTCGATCATGCCGGGATAAAGTTGCTTCCAGCTTTCCTCGAAGAGCGCCTGCTTGGGCATGGTGTCGCCGTGATCAAGGATCAATACCTTGGACTTGGGCTTGTGGTGCTTGAAATAGGCGGCCATCTGCGCCGCGCGTTCGTAAGGGCCGGGCGGGCAACGGTAGGGCCGCTTGGGCGAGGTAATGATCACGAGACCGCCATTCTTCATGGCCTCCAGTTGCTTTTTCAGCTGCAGCGTCTGCTCGCCGGCCTTCCAGGCGTGCAACATGGTTTTTTCCATCTCAGGGCTGGCGCCCTCAATGGTGCCATAGTCGAAATCAATGCCTGGCGATACCACCAGATAGTCGTAAGCAAAGCTCTTGCCGCCCTGAGTCATTACCGTTTTCTTGGCGGCATCAATGGCGGTCACTGCATCATGCACGACATTGACGCCACGCGCGGCATGCGCCGCATACCCGAAGGTCAGCGACTCGATGTTCCGTTCGCCCGATAGCACTTCGTTACTGAATGGGCAACTGATGTAATGCTTGTTGCGTTCGATCAGCGTCACTTCGATGCCAGGCTCGTGCAGTTTCAGATATCTGGCCGCTATGGCGCCGCCAAAGCCGCCACCAACGATGACCACGCGCGCCTTCGCCGCGCCAAGCACCAACCCGGGGAAGCCCGCGATCAGGGAAGTCGTTCCCAGTGCGCCAATAAACTGCCTGCGATTCCAATTCATCATCATCCCCTTATTTCCTGGTGCCCAGAAAGTGGGCGACGGCAGCCATGTCTTCCTCGGTGAGATTGCAAGCTCTCTCAGCCATGCGTTCGCTGGGTCTCTTCGCGGTGAATGTGGGATCCACATACTTGAAGATTTCCAGCTTGATGTAGCCGGGCCACTGGCCTGCCAGCCGCGGTATGTCGCCAGTGTTCTTGTCGCCCTTCTCGCCGTGGCAGTTCTGGCAGGTCTTGCGCAGCACCTGACGTCCTCGGTTGGCCTGAGCCATTTCGACAGCTACAGTTGCCGGCACCCATTCCTTCGCTGCAAAGTACTCTGCCAGCGCCGCGATCTCCTCATCGCTGATATTCTTCATAAAGCGGTCCATGATGGTGGTGTAACGCTCACCTTTCTTTTGTTCCAGCAACACACGTTGCAAGTAATCCTTATTCTGCCCGGCGATACTCGGCATGGTCAGGCCGGCCGAGACGCCATTGATGCCGTGACAGCTGTTGCAAGTATCGGCTATTGCAACTATGTTGGTATCGTTTGCCAGCGACGGCCAGGCCGCCAAGGCGCACACGACCGCAAGCGCAAGTTTGTGCATGGATTCCTCCTGATGGTTTTATGTTGATCTTGCGCGGTTCCCGGGGACACCGCTCCTGACCGGTAAGCTTATTCGGTTGCACATCTCATTGAATTGATATCCATCAATCCAATGCGGCAGGGGCAATTTTAGAATTGCCAATTCAACATGGTCACGCACCTGTGGTGGTTTTCAATAAATAGGAGAGGATGGAACCATGGAGTTCACGATTCATCATCAGACGCTGCTGTCCGTCTTCGCTGTTGCGGCTGTCATGGGTGCGGTAGCCAATAAGACCAACTTTTGCACCATGGGGGCCGTTTCCGATTGGGTCAACATGGATGACAAGGGTCGGCTGCGTGCCTGGCTACTGGCAGTCGCCGTGGCCATGGGGGGTGTTCTCCTGCTTGAGGCGTTTGGCCTGATCAATCTTTCCACGACCTTCCCGCCCTACCGCATCACCAACTTCGCCTGGCTGCGTTACCTCCTTGGCGGCTTGCTGTTCGGTGTCGGCATGACCCTTGCGTCCGGCTGCGGCAACAAGGTAATGGTGCGGATTGGCGGCGGCAACCTGAAGTCCATCGTCGTGCTGATCATTGCCGCCACCATGGCCTACTTGATGAATTGGACTGGCTTCTACGCCAAGGCATTCGGTAGCTGGATGTCGCCATTGGCCATCGACCTGGGCGCCACCATCGGGGCCAAGAGCCAGACGCTCGGCGGCATCATCGGCGCTCTGCTGGGCATGGACGACACCGCCATGCTGCAGCTGATTCTTGGCGGCGTTGTTGTCACGGCCATGCTGGTCTTCATTTTTTCTTCGCTCGAATTCAGGCAGCACCGCGACAACATTCTCGGTGGCGTGGTGATTGGTCTGGCCGTGGTGGCCGGCTGGTACCTGACCGGCAGCGCCCTCGGCGTCGAGTGGAAGGAATGGGCCGAGATGGCCGACACCCCGCCCGCGCGCGTTGCAGTGCAGTCCTTTACCTTCATCGGCCCAATGGGCGATACGGTCCGCTACCTGATGAACCCGACCGATCTTTCGCTGATCAGCTTTGGCATCGTGGCGCTCGTTGGTGTCGCGGCAGGCTCCTTCCTGTATGCCATGATCAGTCGTAGTTTTCGCACCGAGTGGTTTATCAGTGTTGGCGACTTCGTTCAGCATGCCATCGGCGCCGTGCTCATGGGCATCGGCGGCACACTCGCCATGGGCTGTACCATTGGACAGGGGGTCACCGGTTTTTCCACCTTGGCGGTTGGTTCCATGCTGACATTCGCGTCTATTATTGCTGGTGCTGCCGCGACGATGAAATACCAGTATCGGCAGATGATGCGGGAGGCCTAAGACCTAAGACCCGCCATCCGCCCCCGACAGTTTTAAAACACAAGAGGAGATGAATCAATGAATGTGATTCGTAGAACCGTGCTCAAGAGCGCGGGCGCCATGGGCGTCCTGGCCGGGCTCTTTGTTACAGGCATACTGAAGCCAACCTTGGCCTATGCCAGTGAATGGAACAAGGCTGCTTTTGGTGCGAAGGATATGGAGACCGCGCTCAAGGCGATTGGCGCTGACGGTGCCGTAGATAGCAAGCAGCTTATATTAAGGGTGCCAGAAATCGCCGAGAATAGCGCAATGGTGCCGGTTGACGTGACCAGCAACATTCCGAACACCACGTCGATTGCCATTCTTGTAATGAAGAACCCGATCCCCCTGTCTGCGCAGTTTGAATTCTCGGGCGGCGCGATGGCGGAGGTTTCCGTTCGGGTGAAGCTTGCGCAGATCTCGATTATCCGTGTGGTAGCCAAGGCTGACGGAAAGTTTTACAGCACCCAGAAAGAAGTGAAAGTCGCTGACGGCGGTTGCGGCCACTAATATAAAGAGAGGAAAACAATATGACCGGTCCGATGAAAATTCTCGCCAAGATGAAGGGTGGTGCCGCCAGCATCCGTGTTGTGGTAAATCACCCGATGGAAAGTGGTCTGCGCAAGGAAGTCGACGGCAAGACGGTTCCTGCACACTACATACAACTCTTGACCGTGGCCTTAAATGGCAAGGTAGTAGTCTCCGGGCAACTTGGCGGCTCGATTTCGAAGAATCCGTCGTTGGGTTTTACAGTCAAGGGCGCCAAGGCCGGCGACAAGGTTTCTGTCACATGGGTTGATAGCAATGGCGGCAAGCGGACCGACGAAGCCGTTGTCGTCGTCTGATGTAAAAAAGCCCGCCCCGGTTGTATCGGGGCGGGCTTTTTTGTTGAATCAACGGCCGGTAATCGTGTATTTGCCGTCCGCGAACTTCACGTTGGCATCCAGGAAGTAAGCGTTAAACTTGTTATCCAGGAAGTTCGTCGTGTCATAAGCTTCCCCGGAGCGGGCGCCGGTTGCGCAAGTGAATACAACCGGCTTGTTTCTCGGGATGGTGGCGAACTTGTCTTCGACCTCGGCGACCGGCAGGTTGATCGCACCGGGGAAGGAGCCCAGCTTGAACTCGGCAGGGGCGCGGACATCCACGATCAGGATCTGCGCGGGGTTCTCCTTGAGGATGCGCTCGAAAGAGGCGACGCTGATGCTGCCCTTCTCCTTGCCCGGCTGGATGTCCAGACCGGCCGCTTTCGCTGGTGCGGCGGCAGCAGCAGCGGGGGCTGCTGCAGGCGTTGCGACAGCGGGCGCGGTGCCAAATTTAGCTGCCCAATCCGGATAGCCTTCGGTGTATTTCCTGACATTCGTGTAGCCAAGAGCCTTGGCTTTCTTCGCCGACTTTTCGGAAAGATCGCACGCCAGACCACCGCAGAAGAAGATCAGGGGCTTGGCCTTGTCCTTCGGCAGCTTGTCGACCATCTGGGCGAACTTGGAGTCCGAAATATTGATGGCGCCGGGGATCGTCCCCGCCGCGAAGGGGCGCTCGGGGCGCGAATCGATCAGGACTACATCAGCTTTCGAGTCGACCAGCTTCTTCATGAAAGCGGTGCTGATGGAGGAGATTTCGCCCTTTGCTTCCCAGTCGGGTATCCCGGCCGCGTAGACCTTGATGTTCTTGTAGCCGAGTTTTTCTGCCTTGAAGGCGGAGTTGTGCGACAACTCGCAATCAAGCCCCTGACAGTAGAAGATGAGTTCCCGGTTCTTGTCGGCCGGCAACAGGTTGGTCATTTTGTCGAAGCTTGAATCCGGAATGTTGATGGCGGCGGGAATGTGGCCATCGTCATAGCGCCGCGCGGTCGGCCGCGAATCGATCACCAGCGCACCAGCGCCTCTTTCGCGGGGCAGCGATGCGTGTGGCTTGACATAGGCGTAATCAACGATGTGCTTGTACTGGGTGAATTTTTTCGCTTCTGCGGCTGGCGCGGCCGGCTTGGCATCGCCACCCGGACTCTGCGCCATCTGGGCGCAGCCCGCGGAAAATGCCACGGAAACAACAACAGCAAGTAATTTAAGTCTCATCATGAGCTAGCTCCTTGGTTGTGAATCACAAAACGGTAAATTTTTCAGTCGATTCGTTGTAGCGGACAAGCGCGTACCAGGCGAACAGCAGGCCGCCGCCGATAAGCAGCGTCCAGCCCCAGCCGTGAAGCATCTCCGGCCAGTAGGCCTGGAAGCCGACGGCGGTGGCTTCGTAGTTCTCCATGTTTTCATCGTCGAGCGAGGTGATGCCGGTGCGTTTCAGCACGGCGCTGGCGATCGAGCCCACCCAGGCAAAAAAGAACATCGTTACCCACAGTTTGAGGTGTCCCTCGCCCATCCGCCACAGCGAGCCGGAGGCGCAGCCGCCCGCGAAGATCATGCCGATGCCGAAGATCAGGCCACCAAGCAGCGAGCCGATCCAGAAGGTGGGTGGCACTGCGCTGTAAGGATCGATCACGCCCTTGTTGAACAGGAGGGCGGCGATGGGGATGCCGAGGGCCAGCGCGAGGATGACGGCTTTGGTCATGTCGCCCTCGGCGGTCATGAAGGGTTCGCGGAAGGCGCGGGCGAAGCACAGGCGCGAACGGTGCATGACGAAGCCGATAGCGAAACCCAGCAGCACGATGATGGCGCGGGTGGCCAGCACGGTGTCGGGCGAGCCAAACCAGCCCACTGCCCAGGTGATCACGCCAACCAGAACAGCCAGGCCGACAAACGGGTAGAGGTTCACCAGCCCCTGCGGCGCATTCAGCGTGGGTGGCGCCTGCATACCCCATTCGATGTTTTCAAGTGTCCAGAGCAACAATTTCAGGCCGATCACCGCGCCAGCGAGTAGCCCGGCGCCCATGGCCCAGCCGGCGGGGGAGGAGTGGAGCACGGGGTTGAAGAAACCGCCGGTGGTGCAACCGCCGGCCAGCGAGGCGCCGATGCCCATCAGGCTGCCGCCCAGCGCGGCCCAGATGACTTCGAGTTTGGGCGGGCGGCTGATCTGGAACTGCCGGGACATCAGTGCGGCGGCGAAAGCGCCGACCAGCAGCATGATGTTCATCAGCGACATGCGGTGGGTGAAAATGCTTTCCTTCGGTGTCGGCACGTCGAGCAGCGGCCCCAGTCCAATGGCATGGTTGATGATGTCGCCCCAGTAGCGGACGCCGCCGAAGACGCCCCAGACCAGGCCGCTGACCATCAGGCCGATGATGGCCAGCATCAACAGCACCGCGCCGAGATAATGCGACCATTCTTCAACAAAAATCTTTTCGTAATCGGCCTTGAATCCCGACAACCAACCGCTTTCCGTGCTCATGCACACCTCTCGCTAGGATAATTACTCAACATAAACCCTGCCAGATCCTTGCGGGCCGGCAGGCGCAAATTAAATCGTGGGCGGTGTTCAATCAGCCAGTGTCAGCTGCAACTGGCCGGGGCTTCCCCGTCCTTGGCGCTGCGCATGATGAACGCCTTGACGTCTGCGGTCAGTTCCTGTTCCGGTCGGTCGGCGAATTTTGCGGCCGCCTTGTTGGTGGCCTTGATGCTGTCGCGATACTGCTTGCTGAAATATTGACTCACCGTATCCTTGCCCTTGTTGTGCTTGTCGGCCAGCAGGTACGCCGTCCACTCGGCCTTGGTCCGGTCGATCGGCTGGATGGTCGCCTTGGCGGTGGTGTGACAGGCCGTGCAGATGCTACGGTAGTAAATGCGGCCAACCTTCCAGTCAGGTTCGTAGGCTTGTGCGCCGTGGGCGAACAGAGCGGTGGCGAGCAACGGCAGGGCAAGATGAAATCTTTTCATGATGCATCTCCTGAGAGTGATCTATTCATCGGAAACTTCGCTCTTGCCACCATACCACCAGTGCGGAAAAAAAAGAATCGGTACAGCTGGTCGTGGGTCGGTCGGATCGATCAGATGGGTCGGATTGTCAAGGCTTCGGCCGCGCATCATTCTCTGACAGCCGGACGCTGCCTATAACCCATGAGATATAGCCCCAATGGGTAGTGTCGGGTTGTAATCCACTCGTAGTCCCGAAGAGTTATTGCGACGCAGCAGCGAGAAGAATAAATTCCGTCCCGCTTGGCTATCTGAAAGGGAGGCATCATGTTGCGCACGCGTTCTGCTGTCGCATTGTTTGCGGGGGCTCTGTTGGGAGTCGTGTTATCAGTTACAAATCTGGCGCAGGCTACGGTCGCGCCTCAGACTAAATCGAGCCCGACGGCTGATCACAGTAAATTCAAAGAGTTGCAGAAGCAGTTCAAGACCGGTCCCGAGGTCACCAAGGCTTGTCTCTCCTGCCACACCGAGGCCGCCAAGCAGGTGCATCGCACCAAGCACTGGACCTGGGAATTCATCAATACCGAGAAAAACCAGAAGCTGGGCAAGAAGAACGTGCTCAACAACTTCTGCATCTCCATCCCGAACAACCAGCAGTACTGTACCAACTGCCACGTTGGTTACGGCTGGAAGGACAAGAACTTCGATTTCACCGTCGAGGAAAACGTCGATTGCCTGGTCTGCCACGACACGACACTCACCTATGTGAAGCAGCCCGGCATGGCCGGTCATGTGGTGGGCGAGGAAATGGAGTTTCCGAAAGGCTCGGGCAAGATTCTCAAGCCGATCAATCTCTCCAAGATCGCCCAGGCTGTCGGCAAGTCCAGCCGTGAAACCTGCGGCAACTGCCACTTCTTCGGCGGCGGCGGCGATGGCGTCAAGCATGGCGACCTGGATAGTTCGCTCTTCGCGCCCGAGGCTGACGTGGATGTCCACATGGCTGTCGATGGCCTCAATTTCAACTGCGGTACCTGCCACCAGACATCGAGCCACGACGTGCCGGGCAGCCGCTATACGCCGACGGCCAAGGACAAGGGCGGTGTGCAGATTCGCGGCAAGAGCGAAGGTGAAAACCCCGCCACCTGCGTCGCCTGCCACGACACGAAGCCGCACAAGGCGGAGAAGAGCAAGCATGCAGCGCGTTTGAACAACCATGCCGAAAAGCTCGCCTGCCAGACCTGCCATATTCCGGCCTTTGCCCGTGGCGGTGTCGCCACCAAGATGCGCTGGGACTGGTCGACGGCGGGGAAGATGGATGCCGAGGGCAAGCCCATCGTCAAGAAGGACGATCACGGCCATATTATTTATGAGTCAAGGAAAGGCGACTTCGTTGTTGCCGAGAACGTCAAGCCCGAGTATTACTGGTTCAACGGCGGGATCACCTACACGCTGCTTGGCGACAAGATCGAGAAGAACGACAAGCCGGTCGGCATCAACAAGATCGAGGGCAATGCGACCGATGGCAAGTCGATGATCTGGCCGTTCAAGGTCAGCCGCGGCACGCAACCCTACGATCCGGAAAACAAAACGCTGATCACGCCGCACACCACCGGTCCCAAGTCGGGTGGCGGCTACTGGACGAACTACGACTGGGATCGGGCGGCCAGGCAAGGCATGGCGGACTCCGGCGCGCCGTTCTCCGGCAAGGTCGATTTCGTCTCGACCGAGATGTACTGGCCGATCGCTCACATGGTGGCGCCCAAGGACAAGTCGGTGGGTTGCGCCGAGTGTCACGCCAAGGACGGGCGTCTTGCCGGCATCAAGGGCATCTACATTCCTGGCCGCGACGCCAACCCGCTGATCGACAAAGCCGCTTGGCTGCTTGCCCTGCTGACGCTGCTCGGCGTACTCGGGCATGCCGCGATCCGTATCTTTGCTAGCAAGAAACATTGAGGAGAGAGAGATGGTTGAACGTGTATATATTTTCAAGCGATTCGAGCGCTTCTGGCATTGGGCTCAAGCCGCGCTGATCATGTTCCTGCTGCTCACCGGTTTCGAGATCCACGGCACCTACAGCAACTTCGGCTTTGAAAAAGCGGTGGAACTCCACACCATCGCCGCTTGGACGCTGGTCGGGTTGTGGACCTTCGCGGTGTTCTGGCACTTCACCACCGGTGAGTGGAAGCAGTACATCCCGACCACCAAGCGGGTGACGGAGATGGTGCGCTTCTACGCTTTTGGTATCTTCAAGGGTGAGTCGCACCCGTTCAAGCAGACGGCGCTCTCCAAGCACAACCCGCTGCAGCGGCTGGCCTATCTCGGCGTGTTGCTCGTCATGAATCCGCTGATCTGGACTTCCGGCTGGTTCCTGCTGTTCTATGGCAACTGGGCGGCCTGGGGATTCCCCAACCTGAGCCTGGAACTGGTGGCCACCGCGCATGTCCTCGGCGCTTTCATGATCCTGCTGTTCCTCATCGTCCATGTGTATCTGACCACCACGGGCCACACGCCGCTGGCTCACATCAAGGCGATGATCACCGGCTGGGAAGACAAGCACTGAAGATTTTTGCAAACCTAACAAGCAGAATCCCCGCCATGGCGGGGATTCTGTTTTATGGCACCCGGTATTGATGCCGCCCCCATCAACGAGTCGTTCCGGAGAGCGCCGTCCCGCCAGCGCCGACTTTCTACCGATCCGTTTTGACCTTGCGGAACGCCCGCCAGATGGCGATGTCGTAGATGATTTTCAGCCCGCCGCAAATGACCAGCGGCGC
>JAUSBB010000181.1 GCA_030652245.1 Rhodocyclaceae bacterium
GAACAGCAGCGGGCAGTCGTGGTCGCGTACATGCACCGACCAGATGCCCGCGACGGGATTGAGCCAGGAGCGTTCCTCGACATGGAAGCCGAGCTGCGCTAACCGGTGTTGCAGGGTGGCGATCGAAGTTTCGAGCGCGGCATCCTTGCCCGTGATGAAGGTTTCATGGCGCATGAGATATCCGCTGAGTGGGTTATTGCTTGCCGTAGGTGCTGTCGTGATCGGCTGCAATGGTCAGCAGCCGGATGAAATCGCCGTCGCGGTAGGCGGTGGCCCGCCGCGTTTGTGTGATACGCAAGGAATAGATGGCGTCGATGCCTGTCGGCGGTTTGACGCTGGCAATCTTTTCCCATTTCAAGCCCTTGTCCCGATACACCTGACTCCAGGTCATCAGCCGCAGTTTGCCGAGTGTGTTCAGCGCGGCGAGGCGTTCCGGCTTTTGCAGCGTCAGCAGGTTTTCTTGAAACACGGGGTTGTTGAGGTCGAGCCTGAGCCTTGCATCCGGGTCAGGTTGCACCATTCAGCTTCTCCAGCAGGGCTTCCGTATTGGCATCGGCGGGCGCGTTGGCCTGTGCCCAAGTCAGGGCATTTTGCAGGTCGGCGGCGGCCCGTGGCTGATGCAGCCAGCGCTCGTTATTTGGAACGACCGTGGCGGTGCGCACCAGCCACACGCCAGGTTCCTGCTCTTCCACCAGCACCTGCTGCCCGGCGAACTGTTTGCCAAGTGAAATCTGCCCGTTGGCGCCGATCACCTTGACACTGGGGTGCGTAGCCATGGTTGTCATCGAAATCTCCCGGTTGCTTATTGCACTAAGGCACTATAGCACTAAATTACTAAAAAAATAACAGGAGAGTCTGGCGGCAGCAGGGTGGCAACCTCAGCCGAGCCAGCGCCGCCGCCAGAAGATCGCGGAGAGCGTGGCCGCCACGCCGACCATCAGGCCGATGGCGAAGAGAAAGCCGGCGGGGTCGTCGAGCAGTGGCATGGTGCGGAAGTTCATGCCGAAAATCCCCGAAACCAGCGTGGCGGGCATGAAAATGACGGCCACCACGGTGAGCGCGCGGACTTCCTGATTGACGCGGTTGCTGATGGCGGACAGGTAGATGTCGAGCATGCCGGCGATCAGATCGCGGATCGCTTCGAGCGATTCGATCAGGTGCACCGTGTGGTCGTAGATGTCGCGCAGGTAAAGCCGGGTTTCCGCCGTGAAAAAGCGGCTGTCGTTCCGCAGCAGGGTGTTGATGACCTCGCGCAGCGGCCAGATGGCGCGCCGCAGCGTTAGCGTTTCGCGCTTGAGCTGGTGCAGGACGGAGAGCAGCGCCGCGTCGGGCTTGGCGATCAGCGCTTCTTCCAGTTCCTCGCTGCGCTCGCCGATCTGTTCCAGCACCACGAAGTAGCGGTCGACCAGGGTGTCGAGCAGGGCATAGGCCAGATAGTCGACGCCGAGCTGGCGGATGCGTCCCTTGTCCTGGCGCAGCCATTCGCGCACCGGGTCGAAGCTGCCGGTCGGGCGCTCCTGGAAGGTCAGCACGAAATTCGCGCCGATGACGAAGCTGACCTGCTCCGATGTCGCCGTGAGTGCCACCGCGTCATAGTTGAAGAAACGGGCGACGAGGAAGAGGTAATCGCCGTAGTCATCGATCTTCGGACGCTGGTCGGTGTTGAGAATGTCTTCGAGCACCAGCGGGTGCAGATTGAAGCGCCGGCCGATCTCCTGCATCACCTCGGGTTCGTGCAGGCCATGCACGTTGAGCCAGAGTTTGGGCCCGGTCGGCGTGCAGGCGTGGCAGGCGGCCAGGTTGGCGAAGTGCGTTTCGGTCAGCCCGTCCGGGCCATATTCGATGAGGCTGATCGCCGCGTGCTGGATCTTCTGCTCACCCAGATGCACCAGCGCGCCGGCGGGCAGGCCCGCCTTGCCGGAACGCTTGGGGCGCGGGGGTTTGCGATTGATTTTTGGCGCGGTGCGGTGGGTTATGGGCATGAAGGTCGGGGCATGAAAGTCGGCGCTGGCGGCAGGTTTGGCTCCCGCCAGCGGAAAGTCGGCGCTGGCGGGACGGCGTATTTTGGGGTTTGTGCGGGTTGAATCTAGCACAGGTCGCACCCATCTATCGGCACCGAAACCCCCTTCAGGAAAACTCCATGAGCGATCAAGCCCTTGAAGCAAAAAACGAATTCGAACAGAAGCTACAGGCCGCCATCAACGGCGAATTGCCCGCCGATGCCTTCATGCAGGAGATGCTGACCCAGCAAATCTTCATTCCCATCAAGGATGACCGTGACAGCGGCATCAAGGGGTTGCAGCTCACCACCAAGGCCACGCCGCTGGTCATTCAGGACGAGGCGGGGCAGACGATTCTGGTGCTCTTCACCAGCCCGGACCGCGCCAGGGACTTCCTCGCCGACGTGCCCGGTTACAGCGGCGGCCTGCTGGCGGACTTCGCCTGGATCGTCGAACGCATGGAACCCGGTTTTTCCATCGCCGTGAATCCGGGGCTTGAGCTCGGCATGGATATCGAACCGGAAAACGTCACCCGGATGCTGGAAATGCTGGCGGCGCGGGCCGCGAAAAACTGAAGGCTAGCCGACCAGATTGGCGAGAAAGGAAGCGACATCGCGCTCGATGTCCTTGGCGCTTTCCTTGCGCTCCTGGCAGTTCGCGGCCCACGGGCGACCGGGATGCAGCACGTCCCAGCGCGGGCGCATGCCGGCATGACGACCGCTGCCCGGATCGTGATTGCCAAAGCCATCGATCAGTGAATTCCAGATCGGTGAAAAACGCGCGATGAGCAGGGATTCGCCGAGGGGAATCCAGATGTCGTCGACGACGAGAAAGCGACAATGAAAGTCCGCGATGTTCAGATTCGACGTGGCCCGAATGCTGACCGCGTGTTCCACCAGACGCCTGAACAGTACCCGGCCGGGCTTCGGGTCAAGCGCACCGCCTTTGCGGGCGCCCGCCGGCACGGCCTTGCCGACGTAAATCGGCGCGCGCTGGCCTTCGGCGTTCAGTGCCGTCAGGACGGCGTAGGGCTTGAATTTTCCCTCGTAGTAAAGCGCATACACGCCCGCGCCCTGAAACTCCCCTAGTTCGCCCAGCGGCATGGCCGGGCGCGCCAGCAGCGCGTCGGCGACACTGGCGCCGAGGTTGGTCTTGTCCAACGGATTGAAGGGGATGATTTCCGCGCTCATGCGCTCGCCCTCCTGGCTTCCGTCAGGCGCGCGAGTTGTCGCGCCTCGTTCTCGATGAGGCGGCGGGCCACGCTGGCGGCGACATGGCGCACCAGCATCACGGGCACGGCGTTGCCGATTTGCCGCATTGCCTCGGTCCAGGTGCCGTGCAGCTTGTAACCATCGGGAAAGGTTTGTAGCCGGGCGCTTTCGCGGGCGGTGAAATAACGCACGGTGCCGTTGTCCCGGACCATCATGTTCTCGCCGCCGGGCACGCCGTGATCGCCCGCTTTCAGGGTTTTCGCGGGAAGGTCGAGCGGACTGCCGGTATGGCCCGGATAGGTTTTTGCGCCCCCCTGAAAACGGTGATCCGGAATGGTCGCGCCTTCCGCCAGAGTCGGGTCTGGAAGGTCGGCGAGGACATCGCGGACGGTGCGCCAGGGCCGCTCGGCGGAAGGCAGCAGGGACTGTTCGAGCGCGCGCACCCGACTGGCGAGTTTCTCCGGTACGGGCGGTTGCGGCAGGCCATGCCCGCGCCAGTAGTCGCCGGTCACCCATTGTTCATGCAGTAGCGCGTCAAGGCTGTGCGTGGGCCGAGGGAATGACCACTCGACGCCAAGGTCGGCGCGAAAGCCGACGATGAAAACGCGCTCGCGCCGTTGTGGCACGCCGTAATCGGCGGCGTTCACCAGCGTCGGCACGACGTTGTAGATGAGTCCGGCGCGACGTCGCAGTCCCGACGATTTTTCGGCTTGCAGGCGGCGCAGGTGATCTTCCCAGTCCTCGTTCGCTCGGGTCACGACTTCGGGGAATTCGAGCTGCAGGAGGATGTATTGAAAATAGTTGGCAAAAGACGAGCGGGTCAGTCCCTTGACGTTCTCGAACAGGAAGGCGCGCGGTCGCAAGCGGCGCACGAAGTCGACGGCCGCCGGGAACATGTCGCGCCGGTCGCCGTGCGCGCGATGCTTGCCGCCCAGCGAAAACGGCTGACAAGGCGGACCACCGGCCACGAGATCGATGGACTCGGTCAGCGTGTTCCAGTCGAAATCGCGCACGTCGCCCTCGTGCAGGGGCCAATGCTGAACGAGCGGATAAGCGCGCTCCTGATTCTCGCGAATCGTTTCGCATGCCCACTTGTTCCATTCGATGACCGCGGCGGGCGTGAAGCCCGCCAGTTCGCAGCCCATGGCAAGGCCGCCGACGCCGGCGAATAGCTCGATGGATTTCATCATTTCTCGTTCCCGGACTCCATGAATCGACGCAACCTATTCGCCAGCCTGCCGATGTTTGTCAATTGACACTCCCACACCGTCGCCACCGACCATCCGGCCCGCCGCAGCGCCGCCTTGACGCGCCCGTCGCGCAGCCGGTTGCCCTCCAGCTTCG
>JAUSBB010000182.1 GCA_030652245.1 Rhodocyclaceae bacterium
GGACACCCCGGCCCGGCCCGCGCGGGCCACCGCCGCCCATCGAACCGCCCATGCCCGGCCCCATGCGGGCGGCTTGCTGGTCGGCCACGGTTTTCTGTTCGGGCGTCAGCGCCTCATACAGACGATTGAAGCTGTCATGCACGCCCGTCATGGCGGTCAGGCGCGCCTGCATCATGGCTTGGTGCTGCGCCATGCGCTCAGGGGCGGTCAGCTTCGGGTCAGCGGCCAGGTTACGCATCGCTTGCATGCCACGGCCGGCCTCGCTCTTGGCTTTTTCGGCGAAGGCCTGCCACAGCGGTTCCTGCTGGTCTGTCAACTTCAATTGAACCTTGAGCATTTCCAGGCGGCGCTCGGCGCGCTGCGCGGGGTCGACTTTCATGGCTGCCTGGCGCGCCATCGGGCCGCCCTGACCCATGCCCGGGCCCATGCCCATCGGGCCACCAGGCCCCATGCCAGGACCCATCCCCATCTGCCCCATGCCGACCTGCGCCAGGGCAGCGCCACTGAAGGTGGCGGCGACGATCAAACCGGCGATGATTGAGTGATTGCGTTTCATGTTGCTCTCCTTGTGAATGCCTGCTTGGCGGGAGAGATTAGGCGCTCCGGATGTAAGCGGTCTATTTCCGGTTTGTAACTAAACATGAAACAAGGTGAAAGGTGGCGAGCCTGACCCCCGGCACTTGCAATAAATGGCTGTGGCTGCTGCCTTCCGGCCCTGACCCGATTCACCACCTTGCAATGCGGGGAGACCCGCCACGGCGAAGTCTAGCAGAAGATCGGTTCTCAAGAAACACGCCGGGCCGTCCCAAGTGTTTCTTGGCCCCCTGGGGGGAGAACGCCGCGCAGCGGAGTTTGCGGGGGGGGTGCTAATCGCCGGCGCTTTGCAGAAATTCGCGCACCACGGCAAGCTGCGCGTCATCCATGAACATCGGCGCATGGCCGACCCTGGGGATTTCCACCGCGCGGGCGCGCGGCCCGCGTTCCTGCATCTCCGCCACGGTTTCACGGGTCAGCAGGTCGGAATTTTCGCCGCGAATGATCAGGGTCGGACAGCGGATCGCATCGTAGAGCGGCCATAGTTCGATATCCTTGCCTTCACCCTGCGCCGCCATCACCGCCTTGAAAGGCACGGCAATCGCCGGGTCGTAACGCAGCACCAGTCGGCCATTCGGCGCGGTCTTGACGACATGCGCGGTCAGGTGATGCCATTGGGCGTCCGTCAACTGGCCGAAGGGCGCGGCCACATGACGAAAGTGGGCCTCGGCCTCGGCCAGCGAGGCAAATTCGAGCGGATGGCCCAGATAATCACAGATGCGGCGCAACGCCACGGCGGCGACCACCGGCCCGACATCGTTGAGGATCAGCCGCTGGATGGGCGTGTCTTGCTGCGCCGCCAGCGCCATGCCGATCAGGCCGCCCATCGAGGTGCCCAGCCAGTCCACGCGCTCCACATCCAGCCGGGCGATCAGCATCGCCATGTCGGCCGCATACTGCGCCGTGGTGTAATGCGCCGGATCGCGTAGCCAGTCGCTCATGCCGCGCCCGACCACGTCCGGGCAGACCACGCGGTAGTCTTCCGCCAGCGCCTGCGCCAGAAAGTCGAAATCGCGCCCGCAGCGGGTCAGGCCATGCACGCAGACCAGCACGCGCGGGTTGCGCGGGTCGCCCCACTCCACATAGGCCATGCGGTGAAAGCCGGCGGGACTGAGACATTTGACGTGGGATGAGCGTGGCGTGGTCATGGCAACTTTTCGATGGTTTCAACAGGCGCATTGTGCCAGTAGCGGCGGCGCACATCGCGTTCATGGGCGAGCAACTGTCCCGTTCCGTCCAGCGTGACACGCACCGCGCCGCTCTGGTCGGTGCGATGAATGCGCGCGCCAGTGCTGGCGTAGCGTTCGACCACCTCGGGACGGGGGTGACCGAAACGATTGCGATAGCCGACGGGGAATATGACCTCGCGGGCGCCGACGGCGCTGACAAAAGGCGCCGACGAGGTGCGCTTGCCGCCGTGGTGCGGCGCGACCAGAACATCGGCGCGCAGATTATCGCCATGCCGCGCCAATAATTCCAATTCCGCCGCGCCCTCGATATCGCCGGGGATCAGCACGCTGCCATGCTCGCTGTCGACCCTGAGCACACAGCTCATGGCATTTGTCGTGCGCTTGCCGGCATAGTCGGCGGGCGTCGGATGCAGCACCCGGAAGCGGACGCCATCCCATTCCCAGGTGTCGCCGTCGAGGCAGCGGCGCCGTCCCGCCAGCGCCGACTTTTGCAGCAATGGATGAAACTCGGGCAAGGAACTCATGAAGGAACCGACCGGCACCGCCGCCAGCAGCGAAGCCGCGCCGCCGGCATGATCGTTGTCGGCATGGCTGACCATCAGCGCATCGAGCCGCTGCACGCCAGCGGCGCGCAAATAAGGCACGAGGATGCGGTTGCCGCTGTCGGCCTCGGCGGTAAAACCCGGGCCGGTGTCGAAGATCAGATCGTGCGTGGCGGTCTGCACATGCACGGCCTGACCCTGGCCGACATCGAGCACCGTCAGCGTCAATGCGCCCGGCGCCGGCCGCTCCGGATAGATGAAGAACAGCGGCAGAAAGGCGACCAGTCCCAGCCAGCGCGCCGGAAAGCCGCGCGGCAGCAGAAACCAGGCCGTGCCGGCGAGCGCCAGCGGGATTGCCCAGACCGGCGGCGCGTGCTGCTGCCAAAGCGCGCCGGGCAGCGCGGCCAGCCAGGACAAAAAATCCATCAAGAACGCCAGCACCGCGTGCGCCGGTTGCAGCACCAGCCCCAGGCCGGGCACGCTGCCCAGCAGCGCCAGTGGCGTCACCAGCAGGCTCACCACGGGAATCGCCAGCGCGTTGGCCAGCGGCGACACCAGCGAGAATTGCTGGAACAAAGCCAGGAGCGCGGGAATCATGCCGAGCGTAATCGCCCACTGCGCCCGCCCCCACTCGATGAGCCAGTGCCGCCGCGCCAACTGCCCGTTGGCAATGTAGAACAACAGCGCCACCGCGCCAAAGGACAGCCAGAAGCCGGCGGCCAGCACCGCCCATGGGTCGACCAGCAGCACCAGCAGCAAGGCCGCGCCCAGCACGCGGGGAGCGGCGACCGAGCGCCCCGAGAGCATGGCCACCGCCACCACGCCCAGCATGTAGAGCGTGCGCTGCGCCGGCACGCCAAAACCGGCGAGCAGGGCATACAGGCACGCCCCGGCAAAACCGGCCAGCGCGGCCGCCTTCTGCGTCGGCCAGACCAGCGGCAGACGCGCCGAGCGCCGCCACAGCGCCGCGACCAGCCAGGCGACGAGCGCGCCGATCATGGTCACATGCAGGCCCGAAATGCTCATCAGATGCGTGATGCCGGTCGCCGCGAAAAGCCGCCAGAGCGGCGGCGCGATGGCATTCTGATCCCCCACCGCCAGCGCTATCAAGACGCCGGCATAGTCGTGATCGGGCAGGGCGCGCTGCATGCGCGCACGCGTCGCCTCGCGTAGCCGCTCGATGCTCACCCACCCGCCGCCGACCGCCGTATCCAGCCGGGCGGTCTCCGCCGCCTTGCGCACATAACCGGTGGCGCGAATGCCGCGCTCGAACAGCCAGCCTTCGTAGTCGAAGCCATGCGGATTCGCGTTGCCATGCGGGCGCTTGAGCCGCACCACGAAGCGCCAGCGTTCGCCGACGCGCGGCAGCGGCAGGGCGCCGGGCGCGGCGACCTCCTCCCCGGTTTCATCATCCGCCGTCACATCGATGTGCCGATACCAGCTCAGGGCAATCCGTCGCGGCACTGGCGTGTCCGCCGCCTCGACTTCGAAAACAAAGCGCACGCCGCGCTCGAAGCGCTGCGGCAGTCGGGTGACGACCCCCGTGACCGCGACATCGCGCCCCTCCCACGCCTCGGGCAGCGCATCGGCCAGTCGCCAGTGGGCGAAACCGCCCGCCCAGGCCAGGCCGAGCAATGCCGCGCCAACAATGGACAGAAAGTGCCAGCGCCGCCAGGCCGCCAGCCACAACAGCGCGCCGACCACCGCGGCAACCATCAGAAAAGTCGGCGCTGGCAGGACGGCGACCTGCTGCAGGACAAACACGCCAAGGGCAAAGGCCAGCACCCGCCAGGGCATGGTTACGCCACCTCGGGTCGGTCGCAATCCAACCCGCGCGATAAGATATTCTCGGTCAGCATGGCGAATGGTAATTCCTGACCGTGGATAATAGCGGCCTCGGCAGTTGAAAATCTGGCCCACCCACCACACGCACAAAGGAAAAAACATGAATCAAGCCATCCGTATCGCCATCGCGGGTCACGGCAACCTGGGGCGCGGGGTTGAAGCCGCGCTGACCAAGAACCCCGACATGCGCCTCGTCGGCATCTACTCCCGCCGCCCGCCCGCGACGCTCAAGCCGCTGGTGGCTGGCACGCCCGTCTATTCCATGGATGCGCTGAATGGCCATGTCGGCCAGATCGACGTGCTGATCCTCTGCGGCGGCTCCAAGGAAGACCTGCCCCAGCAGGGGCCCGCGCTGGCTGCGCAGTTCAACACGGTGGACAGCTTTGATACGCACGCGCTGATTCCCGAGTATTTCGCCGCCGTGGATGCAGCGGCGACGGCCAGCCGCAAGACGGCGCTGATCGCCTCGGGCTGGGACCCGGGCATGTTTTCCATCAATCGTGTCTACGGCGAAGCGCTGCTGCCGGATGGCGCGACCTATACCTTCTGGGGGAAGGGCCTGAGCCAGGGCCACTCCGACGCGATCCGCCGCGTGCCCGGTGTTGCGGGTGGCGTGCAATACACCCTGCCCGTGGCAGCGGCCGTCGAGGCGGTGCGGAGCGGCACGCGCCCCGCGCTCAGCACCCGGCAAAAGCACACGCGGGAATGCTTTGTGGTGCTGAAGGACGGCGCCGATGCCGATGCCGTGCGCCGCGCCATCGTCACCATGCCGCATTACTTTGACGAGTACGACACCACGGTAAATTTCATCAGCGCGGAAGAACTCAGCCGCAACCATGCCACCATGCCGCACGGCGGCTTCGTCATCCGCAGCGGCAACACCACGGCCGCAAGCACCCAGGTGATCGAATACCGCCTCAAGCTCGACAGCAACCCCGAGTTCACCGCCAGCGTGCTGGTGGCCTACGCCCGCGCCGTCCACCGCATGCACCTGGCGGGACAGTTCGGCGCCAAGACCGTCTTCGACGTCGCGCCCGGCCTGCTCTCGCCCAAGAGCGCCGCGCAGTTGCGCGCCGAACTGCTGTAAAGCAATTCCCCGGATGTCCCAATGAAACATAAAACCCTGCTCATCGGCGCCGTCGTTGTCTTGCTGCTGACATTCGTCGTCGCAACGCTGGTCTACAAGACAGAAAAGCTCGACCAATCCGCGCAACTGGCCGCCGCCAATAGCGCGGCGCTGGTCCGCATGCACTCGCCGACACTCGGCAGAACCGATGCGCCGGTGGTGATCGTTGAATTTATCGATCCCGCCTGCGAAACCTGCGCGGCGCTCTATCCGCTGGTCAAGGGCCTGATGGCGGAGCATCCCGGCAAGATTCGCCTGGTGATGCGTTACGCGCCATTCCATGAAGGTTCTGACAAGGTGGTGGCGATGCTTGAAGCCGCGCGCCTGCAGGGCAAGCTCTGGCCGGCGCTGGAGGCATTGCTGGCCACGCAACATAGTTGGGTGCCACATCACAAGGTGCAGGTGGCCCAGGTCTGGCCTCATCTGGAAAGTTTGGGACTGAATCTCGAACAACTGCGTGCGGACATGCTCGCGCCGACAATCGCTCAGATGATCGCTCAGGACCTCGCCGACGCCGACACCCTCAAGGTCAGCAAGACGCCGGAATTCTTCGTCAATGGCAAACCCCTGCCGCGCTTCGGCTTCGACCAGTTGAAAAAGCTGGTTGATGAGGCATTGAAGGACACGCAACGACGCTAGCCGGCAAGTCAAGCAGAGGATGCTGGCGTAGTATGATCATCATCCCGATGCGCGAGATGAAGGCGGGGGAAACCCCGAGTTTTTGACTTTGAAGGATTGCGCCAGCAAAAACCATGCGTAACTGGCTCCGCCGCTATACGCCCGACCACGCCGCGGTTAGCGAAAACCGCTGGCTGTACCCATTTCGCAACACGCTGCTGCACCCGCGCCTGTGGCACATCAACCGCCATTCCGCCGCCGGCGGCGTGGCGGTGGGGCTGTTTTGCGGGCTGATTCCGGGACCGTTTCAGATGCTCGGCGCGGCGCTCTGCGCCGTTGTTTTTCGCATCTACCTGCCGCTCGCGCTGGTCACCACGCTATACACCAACCCGCTGACCTTCGTGCCCCTGTATGTGCTTGACTTCGGGCTGGGCCGGATCGTGCTGGGGGTGTTCGGGCATGGCAACAGCGAATTCATTCACCCGCCCGAATATGGCGATGCCGGCGCGGAAACGCTGTTGGCATGGATAGCCGCGCTGGGCGACTGGGTCTGGCAACTGGGCGCGCCGCTGGCCATCGGCTTGCCGCTCCTGGCCACGTTTCTGGCGATTGACGGCTATCTCGTCGTCTACTTCGCCTGGCGCATTTATCTAATTCGCGCCTGGCGCCACCGCGCCCGCAGCCGCCGCGTCGGACAGCCGCCCGTCGCATAGCAAAAGTCGGCGCTGGCAGGACGCCGCCAGCGTTGCATCGTGGGTGACGATCACCAGGCTGGTGCCGTGCACCGCGTTCATGCGCAGCATCAGCGCGAACACTTCGTCGGCGGTGCGGCGATCGAGGTTGCCGGTCGGCTCGTCCGCCAGCACGCAGGCCGGCCGGGTCACCAGCGCCCGCGCCAGCGCCGCGCGCTGCCGTTCGCCGCCCGAGAGCTCGCCGGGCCGGTGCCTGAGCCGCGCGCCCAGACCGACTTCTTCGAGGATCGCCGCCGCCTGCGCCATGGCTTCTGCCTTGGGCAAGCGCCGGATCAGGAGCGGCATGGCGACGTTTTCCAGCGCCGAAAATTCCGGCAGCAGATGATGAAACTGATAGACGAAGCCCAGTGATTCGTTGCGCAGGCGACCGCGCTCGGCCTCTGACGCCTTAGCCAGTGCCACGCCGAGCAGAGTCACCGTGCCGGCCGAGGGCGCATCCAGCCCGCCCAGAAGGTGCAGCAGGGTGCTCTTGCCCGAACCGCTCGTGCCGACGATGGCCAGCGTCTCGCCCGCCCCGATCTGCAGATCGATGCCGGTCAACACCGGCACGTCGGTCGCGCCCTGGCGGAAGGTTTTGGCCAGGCCGACGCAGGAAAGGATCGGCTCACTCATAACGCAATGCCTCCGCCGGGTTCACCCGCGCGGCGCGCCAGCTCGGATAGAGCGTCGCCAGCAGCGTCAGGACGAAAGACACGGAACCGATGGTCCACACATCCGACCAGCGCAGGTCGGAGGGCAGGTCGGATATGTAATAGACATCCTTGGCGAGAAACTGGAAGCCGAGCACGCGCTCCAGCGCCGGCACCACGACATCGACATTCAGCGCCAGCGCCACCCCGCCGCCAATCCCCATCACCAGCCCGATTACGCCGATCAGCGTGCCCTGGATGATGAAGATGCGCATGATGCTGCCGGGGCTCGCCCCCAGCGTGCGCAGGATGGCGATGTCGGCGCGCTTGTCGGTCACCGTCATCACCAGCGTCGACACGATGTTGAAGGCGGCCACCGCGACGATCAAGAGCAGAATGAGGAACATCATGTTCTTCTCGATCTGCACGGCGCGGAAAAAATTGGCATGGGTGCGCGTCCAGTCGGTGGCGCGCAGATCGGGGCCAAGCTGAACGGCCAGTTCGCGCACCACGCGCGGCGCCATGAAGAGATCATCAAGCTTGAGCCGCACGCCGGTGACGCGCTCGTCCATCTGGTAGAGCTTTTGCGCGTCGGCGAGATGCACCAGCGCGAGGCCGGAGTCATATTCGAACATGCCGACATCGAAGATACCGACCACCGTGAACTGCTTCATGCGCGGCAGCACGGCGGCCGGCGTGACCATGCCCTGCGGCGCGATCAGCGCCACTTTTTCGCCTGCGAAAACGCGCAGCGCATGGGCCAGTTCCGATCCGAGGATGATGCCAAACTCGCCCGGTGCCAGCCGTTCCAGCGCGCCGGCCTTCATGTGGCGGGCGAAATCGGCCACGCCCTCCTCCTCCGCCGGCAGGATGCCGCGAATCAACGCGCCCTTCACCTGACCGTCGAAGGTCAACATGCTCTGCCCCTGGATGTAGGGCGCGGCGGCAATGACACGCGGATGGCGGACGACGGCGGCGACGGCATCCGGCCAGTTGTCCATCTCGCCGGAGATGCCGGAAATCTGCGCGTGCGAGGCAACGCCAAGGATGCGCGTGCGCAACTCTTTCTGAAAGCCGTTCATCACCGACAGCACGACAATCAGCGCCGCCACGCCAAGCGCCAGCCCGAGCGTGGAAATCAGCGAGATGAAGGAGATGAAGCGGTTGCCGCCACCCGACTTGCGGGCGGTGGTGTAGCGCAGACCGTTGAAAGTTTCGAATGACTTGGAGGCGGGATTATACATTGCCGCTACAGTGGCGCTGGCGCCGTCCCCATCAACGCGGCGGGCCGGCTGGCGCCGTCCCGCCAGCGCCGACTTTCAAATTCAACGCCGCATCTGTATCTCGTCGATGTAACC
>JAUSBB010000183.1 GCA_030652245.1 Rhodocyclaceae bacterium
ATGCAGGAATCGGCGATTTTACCTGTCTGGCTTTCATTGGTCGGGCGAATGTGGAACAATCCAGTCCAGACAAACATATTGAGGTTTCAGCATGCTCGATCGGGAAGGTTATCGCCCGAACGTCGGCATCATCCTGACCAATCAGCGCGACGAGGTATTCTGGGGCAAGCGGATTCGTGAACATTCCTGGCAGTTCCCGCAAGGCGGGATCGACAAGGGGGAAACGCCCGAGGAAGCGATGTTCCGCGAGCTTTACGAGGAAGTGGGGCTCAAGTCCGAGCATGTGCGCATTCTCGGACGCACGCGCGATTGGTTGCGATACGACGTTCCCAAGCACTGGGTGCGCCGCGAATGGCGTGGCGCTTACCGGGGGCAGAAGCAGATCTGGTTTCTGTTGCGGCTGACCGGCCGCGACAGCGATATCTGCCTGCGCGCCACGCCAAAGCCGGAGTTCGACGCCTGGCGCTGGAGCGAATATTGGGTGCCGCTCGACTCGGTGATCGAGTTCAAGCGCGTGGTCTATGAGCAGGCGCTGACCGAACTGGCGCGGCTGATTTTCCATTCCCGTGAGCGCAGGCCTGGGTGGCCGGGTTGTGCATGGCCCGAAGTTGAGGAACAGGTAAACGAATGATGATGCGATTAGCCGTCCTGTCGATGGGCTTTTTGGCGGTCGGCGGCATGCTTGTCGATGCCCACGCGCTCGACCGGGACGATCCGGACGCACCCCAATGGGCAGAGGCGGAAGTCGAACTTCCCGCATTTCCGCAACCGGGCAATCTGCGCGAGTTTTATGTCAGCGGCGCGACGACGCACAAATTCGCCATCGACGCCACGACGCTGAGCGTCGGCAAGGACGGCGTGGTGCGCTATGTGCTGGTGGTGCGGACCAGCGGCGGCGCCACCAACACCAGCTTCGAAGGCATTCGCTGCGAAAGCGGCGAATTCAGGATTTACGCCACCGGTCACCAGGACGGTCAATGGGCGCGGGTACGTCAAAGCGCGCGCCAGAGCGAGTGGCGGCGCATCGAGAACAAACCGGTCAATCGGCACCACGCCGCCCTGGCGCGTGAATTGTTCTGCCCCAACGGCACGCCAATACGCAATCCGGCGGAGGGCCGCGAAGCGCTGCGGCTGGGCAGGCACCCCGCGGTGGCCCAGCCATGAGCTTGTTGGACCCTTTCATTTTTCAGGTCGACCAGGCCTTGCGCACTGTTTTTGCCAAGGCGCCCACGACGCGGCCGCTGCCCGGCGCGGCGCTGCCCGAGGCTGAGATGACCGAAGCGGAACGCCGCCATGTGGCGGCGCTGATGCGTGTCAATCACGTTGGCGAGGTTTGCGCCCAGGCGCTGTACGCCGGCCAGGCCTTTACCGCGCGGGACGGCGCCGTCCGGCAGGCGCTGGAGCATGCCGCGTGGGAAGAAACCGAGCACCTCAACTGGACGGAAAGCCGCATCGCGGAACTGGGTGGCCGCAAAAGCCTGCTCAATCCGCTATGGTATGCCGGCGCCTGGACGATGGGCGCGTTGGCCGGGCGCCTGGGCGACCCGGTCAGCCTGGGCTTTCTGGCCGAAACCGAGCGGCAGGTCGAGGCGCACCTGGACAGCCATGCAAGCCAGATTCCGCAGGCGGATCGCCGTTCTCAGGCCATTATCGAGCAGATGAAGGCCGACGAGATCGCGCATGCCGCCACCGCCATCAAGCTGGGCGCCAGCGAACTCCCCGCGCCGGCCAAGGGCGCCATGAAACTGGCGGCGCGGGTGATGACCGGGACAGCGTACTGGGTCTGATCAGACTTCGACAACTTCCCAGGTGTGACTCATGGCGGCGGTCTTGCCGAGCATGATCGAGGCCGAGCAGTATTTTTCCGCCGACAGATGAATCGCCCGCTCGACGAGCGCCGGCTTGAGGCCCCGCCCCGTGACGACAAAGTGCATGTCGATGCGGGTGAATACCTTGGGGTCTTCCGCCGCGCGTTCGGCGGTGATCTTGGCCGCGCAATCGACGATGTCCTGCCGCCCCTTCCGCAGGATCATGACGACATCGAAGGAGGCGCAACCGCCGAGGCCGGCCAGCAGCAACTCCATCGGCCGCGGCGCAAGATTGCGGCCCCCGGCCTCGGGGGCGCCGTCCATGGGAACCATATGACCACTCCCGGTTGTCGCTATAAAGCTCATGCCTTCGTGCCAGCGTACCGTGCATTCCATGGTTGAATCTCCGCAGGTGATTTGTCGCCCGATTCTATGCGGGTCGGCGTGTTCCCAAAAGTCGGCGCTGGCGAGACGGCGCGGCCGATTTTGGCCGGCCCGGGGAAAATGATGCCGAAAAGTGATTGACTTTCACCGGCCTCCTCGAATAATATGCGCGGCTTTTCTGCGTTGCGGACCGGCTTGTATTTTGGTTGGTTGTATTAGTTGAGTTGGTCCGGGCGTTCAATGAAGCAGTGTGTTTAGGTAGCAGGGATCCTCCATGAAGACTTTTTCAGCCAAACCGCATGAAGTCAAGCACGACTGGTTAGTCGTTGACGCAGCGGACAAGGTGCTCGGCCGCCTGGCAGCCGAAATTGCCCGTCGTTTGCGCGGCAAGCACAAACCCGAATACACCCCGCATGTCGATACGGGTGACTTTATCGTCGTGGTCAACGTCGACAAGCTGCGCGTGACCGGCAACAAGGCGGAGGACAAGAAATATTTCCGCCACACCGGCTATCCCGGCGGTATTTATGAAACGAATTTCCTCAAGCTGCAGCAGCGTTTTCCCGCGCGCGTGCTCGAAAAGGCCGTCAAGGGCATGTTGCCCAAGGGCCCGCTCGGTTACGCAATGCTGAAGAAAATGAAGTGCTATGCCGGCGCGGCCCACCCGCACGCGGCGCAGCAGCCCAAGACCTTGGAAATCTGACAGGACTAGACTCAATGGCAGCCAACTATTATTACGGCACCGGCCGGCGCAAGACGGCCGTGGCGCGTGTGTTCCTCAAAACCGGCAGCGGCAAGATCGTCGTCAATGACAAGCCGGTGGATGAGTTCTTTTCGCGTGAAACCGGTCGCATGGTGGTCCGTCAGCCGCTTGAGCTGACCCAGAACATCACGACCTTCGACATCATGGTCAATGTGGTTGGTGGTGGCGAATCCGGCCAGGCTGGCGCGGTGCGCCACGGCATCACCCGGGCGCTGATCGAATATGACGACACGCTCAAGCCGGCGCTGTCGAAAGCCGGTTTCGTGACACGCGATGCCCGCGAGGTCGAACGCAAGAAGGTCGGCTTCCACAAGGCGCGCCGTCGCAAGCAGTTCTCCAAGCGCTAATTTCGCTGGATGGCTGTCTTCATGCAAAATGCCGCCTCCGGGCGGCATTTTGTTTGAAGTTTCTTCAAGGAGCAGACGCTTATGATCAAGGTTGGCATCGTCGGGGGTACCGGCTACACCGGCGTCGAGTTGCTGCGGCTCCTGGCGCAGCATCCGGAAGTGTCGCTGACGGCAATCACTTCGCGCGCGGAAGCGGGCGGCGCTGTCGCCGACATGTTCCCCAGTTTGCGTGGCCGTGTGGATCTGCGGTTCAGTGATCCGGCGACCGCACCACTCGGGGACTGTGATCTGGTGTTCTTCGCCACTCCCAATGGCGTGGCGATGCGGCAGACCAGCGAGCTGTTGCAGGCCGGTGTCCGCGTGATCGACCTGGCGGCGGACTTTCGCATCAAGGATATTTCGCTCTGGGAAAAGTGGTATGGCATGACCCATGCCGCTCCGGAGCTGGTCGCCGAAGCGGTGTACGGCCTGCCGGAAATCAATCGGCAGCAGATCAGGACGGCCCGTCTGGTGGCTAATCCGGGCTGCTACCCGACGGCCGTGCAGCTGGGTTTTCTGCCGCTGATCGAGGCCGGTTGCGTCGCTCCCGACCAGTTGATCGCCGACGCCAAGTCGGGGGTGTCCGGCGCCGGCCGCAAGGCGGAAACACACATCCTGTTTGCCGAGGCCGCCGACAACTTCAAGGCTTACGGCGTGGCCGGGCATCGCCATTTGCCGGAGATTCGCCAAGGCCTGTCGACAATCGCCGGGGCGCCGGTCGGCCTGACCTTCGTGCCTCATCTGACGCCGATCATTCGCGGCATTCACGCCACGCTCTATGCGCGCATCACCCGCGAACTGGATTTTCAGGCGCTGTTTGAAAAGCGCTTTGCCGCGGAGCCATTTGTCGATGTGCTGCCGGCCGGATCGCATCCCGAAACGCGCTCGGTGCGGGCGGCGAATTTCTGCCGGATCGCCGTCCATCGCCCGCAGGGCGGTGAAGTCCTGGTGGTTCTCTCGGTGATCGATAACCTGGTCAAGGGCGCTGCGGGGCAAGCTATCCAGAACATGAATCTCATGTTCGGGTTCGACGAATGCCTGGGGTTATCGCAGGTTCCCGTCTTGCCCTGATGCTGCGGCGCTTGCGGAGGCGCTTCGGCATCACCGCTCCGCAGGTGGCGGTGCGCACCCATGTGCCGTGGTATCTGCGCGCCATCAGCGTTGTTGTACTGACGGGTGTTTCGCTCGCTCTGGCCGGGTGGGTATACGACACCGGGCGACGCATGGCGGGCTTTGATCAGAGTGAAACGGTTAGTCTGGTCAAGGAATTGCGTCAGTCGAATGCCGCGCTCGAGGAAGAGGTCTCCCGCTTGCGCAGCTTGCAGGCGGCGAATCAGAGCAGTTTGCAGATCGACCAGGCTGCACAAGGGCTGCTGGCCGAAAAAAACAAGGCGCTGCTGAGTGAAAATGCCCGGCTCAAGGAGGAGTTGGCCGTTTTTGAAAGATTGACCAAGCTGGAAGGCAAGGCCGATGACGCAGTTTCCCTTGATCGCCTGAGTGTTCGCGCCGAGGGTCCGCCGGGACGTTACCGCTTCAGTTTTTTGATTGCCTTGCAAGGCGCCCGGCGCGGCAAGGAAACCCGGTTCAGTCTGCAGATTGTCGCGGCGCCGCGCGCCGCCGCGGGTGCCGCGATTATCTTTCCGCGCGCTGACGAACCCGACCCGGCGCAATACGAAATCGCGTTGCGCAATTTCAAGCGCGTTGAAGGAAAATTCGAGGTGCCGGCCAACTTTGCCGTCGGCGGCGTGGAAATCAGAATCTTTGAGGCTGGCGTCCTGAAAGCCAGCAAGAAACTTAGCCTTTAGGAGAGTCTACATGTTCGGAAAAACCAGCAAGCCCAACGGCAGGATCGACAGCCTCATCGGCGCGGGAACGACAGTTGAGGGAAATATCACCTTTACCGGCGGATTGCGGATCGACGGGGAGGTGCGGGGCAATGTGTCCTCCTCAGGTGATCATCCCGGCACGCTGGTGGTGAGCGAACACGCGCGCATCGAAGGTGAGGTTAGCGTGTCGCATCTGGTGGTCAATGGCGCCGTGAATGGACCGATTCGCTCTAACGAGTTTCTTGAGCTGCAGTCACGCGCCCGCGTCACCGGCGATGTCGAGTACAGCACGATCGAAATGCACCTGGGGGCGATCGTCCAGGGACGGCTGGTGCATCAGGGGGCAAGTGGTGCCAAGGCGGTCGAGTTAAAACTTGCGGCCAGCCATTGAAACGCCCCCCGTCACCCCAAGCTGCCAGTGATTGACGGGCTGCCTGTTGCCCCGGATAATGGCCCGCCTGAAGATTACCCCAAGGAGAATGACTCATGAATGCACCCACAGAGATGCCAGTACCGTTGCTGTTTACCGATAACGCCGCAAACAAGGTCAAGGAACTGATTGCTGAAGAAGGCAACCCCGAACTTAAGTTGCGCGTTTTCGTGACCGGTGGTGGCTGTTCCGGCTTTCAGTACGGCTTCACTTTTGACGAGGTGGCCAACGAAGACGATACGGTGATGTTGAAGAACGATGTCACCCTGCTGATCGATCCGATGAGCTTCCAGTACCTCGTTGGCGCCGAGATTGACTACAGCGAGGGCTTGCAGGGCTCGCAGTTTGTCATCAAGAACCCCAACGCCACGAGCACCTGCGGCTGCGGATCATCGTTTTCGGCCGGCTAGGCTTTATGTTCCAAAAAACAGACAGGGCGCCGCGGCGCCCTGGCTGTTTTGGTGGCCTCAATGGGCCCAATGGGCCTAGTCAAGCATCACCATCTGCATATTTCTGATATTGGCAATTTGCGCCATCAGGTCGTCGGCATGATCGCGAAATGCGGGGACTTGCGACGCAGGCAAGGGGGTGGCGTCGGGCAGGGCCACGGTCAGCGGGTTGCGATGCGTGCCGGCCACCCTGAACTCATAATGCAAATGCGGGCCGGTGGCCATGCCGGTCGCGCCGACAAAGCCAATGACGTCGCCCTGCGCGATGCGCGCCCCCTTCTTGGTGGCGGCGGCAAAGCCGGACAGGTGACCGTAATACGTTGTCTTGCTGCCGGCATGGCGCAGCACAACAAGTTTTCCGTAGCCGCCCTGGACGCCGACAAAATCGACAATGCCATCCCCGGTTGCCTTGACGCGGGTGCCGGTGGGGGCCGCGTAGTCGATGCCCTGATGTGCGCGCATTTCGCGCAGGACGGGGTGATAGCGGGCGCTGGAAAACCCCGAGCTGATCCGCGAAAATTCCAGCGGGGAGCGCAGAAATGCCTTTTTCAGGCTCCGGCCGTCCGTTGTGTAATAACCGCCCACCCCGTCTTTGGCCTGATACCAGAACGCCCGGAAGGCCTTGCCGTCATTGATGAATTCGGCGGCCAGAATGCGTTCGGTGCGGACCGGTTTCCCCAGGTGGCTGACGGTTTCGTAAACCACCGAAAACCGATCGCCTTTGCGGAGGTCGCGGTGAAAGTCGATGTCGCCGCCAAAAATCTCGGCCAATTGGCTGGCCACGCTGTCGGGTATGCCCGCATCGTCGGCAGCGCCAAACAGGGAATGGCGGATAATCGCTGTTTGCAGCGATACCCGTGATTCGAACTGGAGATCCTGCACGCGCGCAGCGAAGCCTTGCGGGGATCGCTGGATCAGCAGGGCAGTGTCTTTCCCGCCATTCAGCGGAAAAATCAGGGACTGCAAATCGCCATCGGCAGACAGTTTTGCCGTCAGGGTTTTGCCGGGGACAAGCTGACGGAACAGGGCGTCGGCCTCACGGTTGCCGCGAAGAAAAGCGGTGGCTTCCTCATCGCGGATATTCATCCGCGCCATCAGGGACGCCACCGTGTCGCCGCGCTGGATGCGCAACTCGCGTGCATGCGCGTCGTTGCCGGTCTCAATCAAGTGGGGGATCGGGGCGGCCAGTTGTTCCACGACCTCGCTGAGCTGCCCCGTATAAATAACCGTGTTCGACGCCGTGCCAAAGGCGGCCACCATGCCGAACAGCATCAGGGTCGTCGCACCCGCCAGCAACCCCAGGCGAGTGGCGCGGGCGGATGGCGAAGTTGTCGCATGGTTTACAATCGATCGTTCTTCGGGCATAGGCTGGCTTCGTCTTTTGACAACCGGCGGAGTCTAACAGACTAATTAACCCTCTTAACAACACAGGAAATAGCATGGTCGATGTCGACTCACAACTCGCGCTGATAAAACGTGGCGCCGATGAACTGCTGGTGGAGGCAGAGCTTGTCGAGAAATTGAAATCGGGCAGGCCGCTCAGAATCAAGGCCGGCTTTGACCCGACCGCGCCCGACCTGCACCTCGGGCATACCGTGCTGATCAACAAGTTGCGCCACTTCCAGGAACTGGGTCATCACATCATGTTCCTGATTGGCGACTTCACCGGATTGATAGGCGATCCCACCGGAAAAAATGCCACACGGCCACCCTTGTCCAGGGAGCAGATTCTGGAGAATGCCCAGACTTACCGCGAGCAGGTTTTCAAGATTCTCGATCCCGACAAAACCGAGGTTTGCTTTAACTCCACCTGGTTCGAGCCGCTCGGCGCGGCGGGGATGATCAAGCTCGCGGCTCAGCACACCGTCGCCCGCATGCTCGAACGCGATGATTTTGCCAAGCGCTATGCAGGCAATCAGCCGATTGCTATTCATGAATTCCTGTACCCGTTGTGCCAGGGCTATGACTCCGTGGCGATGCGCTCAGACGTTGAATTGGGTGGAACCGATCAGAAATTTAATTTGCTGGTCGGCCGTGAATTGCAGAAACACTACGGCCAGCCGCCCCAGTGCGTTCTGATGGTGCCCCTGCTGGAAGGCCTGGATGGCAACAACAAAATGTCCAAGTCGCTCGGCAACTATGTGGGCATTGCCGAGCCGCCCCAGGAAATTTTCGGCAAGCTGATGTCGGTTTCGGACGAGTTGATGTGGCGTTATTTCGACTTGCTTTCCTTCCGGTCAAGCGACGAGATTGCCAAACTCAAACGCGAAGTGGCGGAGGGACGCAATCCGCGCGATGTCAAGGTAATGCTGGCGCAGGAACTGGTTGCCCGCTTTCACTCCAGGCGCGATGCCGAACGGGCCCTGGAGGACTTCCAGGCGCGCTTTCAGCGCGGCGCCCTTCCCGATGACATGCCCGAGATTTCGGTTGTGGCAGCTCCCATTGCCCAAGTGCTGAAACAAGCCGGTCTCGTCTCGAGCACTTCGGAAGCGTTGCGGCTGATCGAGGGCGGCGGCGTGCGCCTTGATGGCGACAAGGTGAGTGATAAAGCCCTGATGCTGGGAGCCGGAAAGACGGTGGTTTTGCAGGTCGGCAAGCGAAAATTTGCGCGCGTGTTGCTGGCCTGACGAACAATTTTCTTCGAATTGAAAATTATTTTATAAAGTCTGTTGACGCCCTGATCTCGATCCGTATAATGCGCCCCTCTCGCTGCTGGGCGGCGACTGATCTTTAACAAACTGACAACCGATAGGTGTAGGTGCTTGCTGGGTTGATGGCGAGCGACACATAGGCGTGCCGAGATCGAAGGCGCGGCTATAGAGGTGGCAAGGTACCTGGGGAACCGGGAAACTGATGCCGCATGGACAGCCGTAAAAGGCCGTCTTTTTCATCCTTAGGGGTGGGAATCTGGTCGAAAGACC
>JAUSBB010000184.1 GCA_030652245.1 Rhodocyclaceae bacterium
GGACACAGCAAATGGGCCAACATCCAGCATCGTAAAGGCCGCCAGGACGAGAAACGCGGCGCGGCGTTTTCGCGCATCGCCAAGGAAGTCACCGTCGCCGCCAAGATGGGCGGGGGCGATCCCGGTTTCAATCCGCGCCTGCGCATGGCGGTCGACAAAGCCAAGGCCGTCAACATGCCCAAGGACAAGATCGAGAACGCCATCAAGAAGGGCACCGGCGAACTTGAGGGCGTGAGTTACGAAGAAATTCGCTACGAAGGCTATGGCATCAATGGCGCCGCCGTGATGGTCGACTGCCTCACCGACAACCGCGTGCGCACCGTCGCCGAGGTGCGCCATGCGTTCAACAAATATGGCGGCAACATGGGCACCGACGGCAGCGTCGCCTTCATGTTCAAGCACTGCGGCCAGTTGATCTTCGCGCCCGGCACGGACGAGGCGAAACTGATGGACGCCGCCATCGAGGCGGGCGCCGACGATGTGGCGGCCAACGACGATGGTTCGATCGAGGTCATCACCGCGCCCAACGATTTTCTTGCCGTCAAGGAGGCGCTCGAAGGCGCCGGCTTCAAACCCGAGTATGCCGAGGTGACGATGAAACCCCTCAACGAGACCGAATTCACCGGGGAAGATGCGCTGAAGATGCAGAAGCTGCTTGATGTACTGGACGGCCTCGACGACGTGCAGGCGGTGTACACCACGGCGGTGATGGACGAGTAAGCAGCGCCGTCCCGCCAGCGCCGACTTTCCCCTGCTGGCTCCCATGGCACGCTTGGCCCCCTTCCTGTTCGTCCTGCTGTGGAGCACCGGCTTCATCGGCGCCAAGCTCGGCCTGCCGCACGCGGCGCCGCTCTCCTTTCTGTTTGTTCGCTATCTGCTGGTCATCAGCCTGATGATCAGCCTCGCGCTGCTCTGGCGCGCGCCCTGGCCGCGTGATGGCCGGGTCTGGTTCCACGTCGGCGTCAGCGGCCTGCTGGTGCATGGGCTGTATCTGGGCGGCGTCTTCGTCGCCATCGGCAAGGGCCTGCCGGCGGGCGTCGCCAGCCTGGTGGTCGGCCTGCAACCGCTCTTGACGGCCACCGTCGCCGGCTGGCTGCTGGGCGAATTGATTCGGCCGCGCCAATGGATCGGCCTGCTGCTCGGCTTTGTCGGCGTCGCGCTGGTCGTCTCGGGCAAGCTGGGCAGCGGCTTTGCGCTCGACGCGTTGTGGCCGGCGTTTGCCGCGCTCATCGGCATCACCGCCGGCACGCTCTACCAGAAACGCTTTTCTCCCAACTTCGACTGGCGCAGCGGCGCGGTCCTCCAGTTCATCCCGACCGCCCTCGTCACCGGCGCGATCGTCGCCCTGCAAGACGGCATCCGCATCGACTGGACAGGAGAATTCGTCTTCGCGCTCGGCTGGCTGGTGCTGGTGCTCTCGGTCGGCGCAATCTCGCTGCTCAACTGGCTGATCCGCCACGGCAATGCCGTCAATGTCGCCAGCCTGTTCTATCTCACGCCGCCGACCACGGCGCTGCTGGCCTGGCTGATCTTCGGCGAGACGCTGACCGGCCTCGCCCTGTTCGGCATGGCGCTCGCCGTGTGGGGCGTGTATCTTGCGCGACGATGAAACCTGTTCGCATCCTGGGCATCGATCCCGGCCTTCGCATCACCGGATTTGGCGTCATCGACAAGACCGGTCAGAAACTCGCCTATGTGACGAGCGGCTGCATCAAGAGCAACGACAAAGACAGCCTGCCGCTCCGGCTCAAGACACTGCTCGACGGCATTGACGAGGTGATCGCCGCACACCAGCCCGACGAAGCGGCGATTGAAAAAGTTTTCGTCAACGTCAATCCCCAATCCACCCTGTTGCTCGGTCAGGCGCGCGGCGCGGCGATTGCCGCCCTGGTACTCGCCGACCTGCCGGTGGCCGAATACACGGCCCTGCAGGTCAAGCAGGCGGTGGTCGGCCACGGCAAGGCGGCCAAGGAACAGGTGGGCCACATGGTCACCCGCCTCCTGCAACTGCCCGGCGAACCCTCCGCCGATGCCGCCGATGCGCTGGCCTGCGCGATCTGTCACGCCCATGGGGGACAAGGCTTGGGTAACATCGCCACGCGCGGCTTCCGCGTGAAGAATGGACGCTTAATATGATCGGTCGCATCGTCGGCGCCCTGCTGGAAAAAAACCCGCCGCAAATCCTCATCGATGTCGGCGGCGTCGGTTACGAGGTCGACGTGCCGATGAGCACGTTTTATAACCTGCCGGCCACGGGCGAAAAAGTCGCGCTTGTCACCCATCTCGTCGTGCGCGAGGACGCCCATCTGCTGTTCGGTTTTCTCACCCATGAAGAACGTACGCTATTCCGCCAGCTACTGAAAATCTCCGGCATCGGCGCGCGGATGGCGCTGGCGGTGCTGTCCGGCCTGTCGGTGAGTGAGCTCGCCCAGGCCGTCGCACTGCAGGAAACCGGGCGGCTGGTGAAGATTCCCGGCATCGGCAAGAAAACCGCCGAGCGACTGTTGCTCGAACTCAAGGGCAAGCTGCCGGTGGGTGGCGGCAGCGCCACAAAAGTTGGCGCTGGCGAGACGGCGATTCCCGATGCCCATGACGCGATGAGCGATATCCTCAACGCGCTGCTGGCGCTCGGTTATAACGACCGCGAGGCGCTTGGCGCCATGAAGTCGCTGCCTGCGGAGATTGGCGTATCGGATGGCATCCGCCAGGCATTGAAGTCCCTTGCCAGGGGCTGATTTTCGCTGCGAGTAGAATCCGCCCCAGACATGAACGAAAGCACACGCGCCTATGCTCGCATCGCCCTCGTCGCGCTGATTCTCATTGGTGCATTTTGGGTGCTGGCGCCGTTTCTGGCGGCGCTGATGTTCGCCGCGATCCTTTGTCTCTCGACCTGGCCGCTGTTTGCTTGGATCGAAGCACGTCTCAATGGCCGCACCACACTCGCCGCCATGCTGACCACCTTGATTCTCGCCGTGGCCGTGCTGCTGCCAATGTCCTATCTGGCCGCAACGATTGCCGATGGTGTCACGCAATTGCTGGCGCTCCTGCGCGAGTGGTTTGCCGCCGGCGACTGGTCGCCGCCCACCTGGCTGGCAACGACCCCGCTGGTAGGCGACCATCTCGACGCCTACTGGCGCAATCTGGCCACCAGCCAGGCCGATCTAGCCCGCCTCGGCCAGCAGCTCTTCGAGCCGACGCGTCAACTCCTGCTGGCCGCCGTTCGCCTGATTGGTCAGGGATTGCTCGAACTCACCCTGGTGGTGCTCATCGCCTTTTTCT
>JAUSBB010000193.1 GCA_030652245.1 Rhodocyclaceae bacterium
GCGCCACCGGCGTTACCTGCCGGTCGGGATCGGCGAGGCGCTGGCGGATGGTGTCGAGAATGATCTTGCCGGTGGTGAGCGAACGGTAGTGGTCGTCCTCGCCCTCGACGATGATCCACGGCGCCCACGGCGTATTGGTCATGCGCAGCACGTGGCCGACCACCTCCTGCAACTGGTCGTAGGTCTTGAGGCGATCCCAGTTCCACTTAGTGACGCGCCAGGCCGTGTGCGGGTCTTTTTCCAGCGCCTTCAGGCGCCGTTTCTGGCCGTCCTTGGTCAGGTGGAACCAGAACTTGAGCACCAGCGCGCCTTCATTGACCAGCATCGCCTCGAAGCGGTTGATCTGGTCGATGCGCTGATCCATCCGCGCCTGCGTCATGCCGCCTTCGATGCGATCATGGATCGGCCCCGAATACCACGAACCGGCGAAGATGCCGACTCGTCCCTTGGGCGGCAGCGCGCGCCAGTAGCGCCACATGTAGGGGCGCTCGCGCTCCTCGTCGGTCGGCGCGGAGAAGGCCAACGTCGAGATGTAGCGCGGGTCCATCCATTCGTATAAGACGTTGATCGTCTCGCCCTTGCCGGCGCCGTCCTGGCCGCTGACCAGCACGACCACCGGGATCTTCTTGTTTTCCTTGAGGTCGAATTGCGCTTCGAGCAGGTCGGAGCGCAGGGCGGTCACCGCTTTCTTGTAGGTTTCCTTGTCGATCTTGTGGCCCAGCTCTGCTGATTCAAACATCGCGCTCCCCTAAAAGTCACCCCAAATGGCCTGCATTGCCGCCAGCACGGCGGCGCCGGCGGTCTCCGTGCGCAATATACGCGGTCCCAGCCGGATCGGCGCCGCGCCGGCGGCTTGCGCGGCCAGCATTTCCCCTTCTTCCCAGCCGCCTTCCGGTCCGATCATCACTACCAGCGGCGCCGACGGTTTGGGTAGTGCGGCGAGTGTGCTGCCCGACCCCGGCGCCAGCAGCAGGCGTAGCGTGTTTTGTTCGCGCGTTTGCGCCAAATAGCGCGGTAAATCAAGGATCGGCGTAACCACCGGCACGCGATTGCGGCCGCACTGTTCGCAGGCGGCGGCGGCGATGGCGTTCCAGTGGGCCACGCGGCGTTCCATGCGTTCGGCCGAGAGGCGGATCACACTGCGCTTCGCCGCGATCGGCTGAATGGCGGTGACGCCCAGCTCGACGCATTTTTCGACCACCCAGTCCATCTTGTCGCCGGACGGCAGGCCCTGCACCAGGGTGATGTCGAGCGGCGATTCGCTTTCGCGGTCGTTGAACTCCCGCAAGACAGCGCGCGCCATCTTGCCGGCGCCGACTATTTCAGCGCGCCACTCGCCGCCGCGGCCGTCGAAGAGGATCACCGTGTCGCCGGCTTTCAAGCGCAAGACTTTCAGTGCATGATGCGCCGCCTGTTCGGGCAGGTCGATCTGCGCGCCGGGGGCCAGCGCACAATGAGAGGGGGGACAATGGAAGCGCGGTATCATTTTGGAATTATTTCACATTGCCAGAACAAGTTGACGCCATGAAACCTTCTCTGTCTGCCTTCAAAAAGATCGCCCTGGTTCTCGTCGGCCTGATCGTGATTGGGTTGCTGTTTCTCTGGCAGGCGCTGCCGCGCATCATCCAGTCCCAGGCCGAGCAATTCGTCGCCACGCAGACCGGCCACAAGCTCGTCATGGAGCGGCCCGCATTCAATCCCTTCCAGCTTGCCCTGCACCTTCGCAAGCTGCAATTGACGACGCCCGACGGCCAGCCCCTGCTGGCCTTTGATGGATTGCTGGTCGACATTTCGGCGGCCAGTATCACGCAACGCGCGCTGGTCTTCGACGCGATCCGGCTGGACGGCTTAGCGGCAACGCTGGTTGAATTGCCCGGCGGCGCGCTCAACTGGACGCCCTTCCTCGACGCGCTTAAATCCAAGGAGGCGGAGGAGAAAAAAGGTCTGCCGCGTCTCGATATCCGCAGTTTCGTCCTGGCTGGCGGCCGTGTCGACTTCGCCGACCGGCGCACCGAAAACGGATTCGCCACGCGCGTCGAGCCGCTTGACCTGACGCTGACCGACCTGTCCACGCTGCCCGATGATGAAGGAAAATTCAAAATCGCCGCGCGCACCTCGATCGGTGCGCGGGTTGATCTGGTCGGCCAAGTCGATCTCAACCCGATGAAGCTTGCTGGCACTTTCAGCCTCGCCGACCTGCCACTGGCCGAGCTGGCGCCCTATCTGAAGCAGATGCTGCCCATGCCGGTTGAGGGGGTGGCGGAGATGACGGCGCGCTATCAGGTCAGCAACAGCGGCGACAAAATCGCGGCAAGCGTCGACCAGATCGCGGCGAAGTTCTCTGGCCTTGCCGCGGCTTATGATGTTGGCGATCTGTCCGTCGGAGCCGTGGGCAATGTGGCGATCAAGGATGGCCGCGTCGAGCTGACCGAGTCAGCCGCTACATCAACGAACACATCGTCGTGGCGTTATTGCGTCGGCCGACTGGAGCTTGCCGGATGGCAGGTGGAGCTCCGTGACCGGAGTGTTGCGCCAGCCGCCGAACTGGCGCTTGAAAATCTTGCGTTGCAGGTCGAGGGCATCAGCGACGACATGCATGCGCCGCTGCCGCTCTCCCTTTCCTTCGATGTCAGGAGCGGCGGACATTTCGCGGGCGAAGGCCGGGTCGTGCCTGCCGCACCCTCGGCCGAGGTCAATTTCAAGCTGACTGATCTGGCCTTGAAGCTCGTCCAGCCCTACCTTGCCGCGCAGACGACGCTGACGCTGGCCGACGGCAAGCTCACCACCCAGGGCAGGATGATTTACAGCGACAGGGGTCCGAACGTGAAGGGCGAATTCGCCGTGAGCAATCTGCGCCTCACGGAACCCGGCAGCGGCAATGTCCTGCTGGCCTGGAAGACCTTCGGCAGCCGCGACGTGACGCTCACACAAAAGGAACTCAATCTCGGCGAACTGCGGCTGAATGGCCTCGATACCCAGTTGCTCATCGACAAGGACAAGAACATCAACTTCAAGAAGGTGATGAAGCCGTCTGGCGAGAAGAAGGCCCCAGCTCCGGCTACTGGCGCCGTCCCGCCAGCGCCGACTTCTGGCGCGCCGGCGGGACGTCCATCCCCCCCGCCAGCGCCGACTTTTATTGTGAACATCGATCGTCTGCGCTTCACCAAGGGCGCGCTGGATTTTGCCGATCATTCGCTGCTCCTGCCCTTCGGCACGCGCATCCACAATCTGCGCGGCAGCATCGCCGGCCTGTCGAACCGTCCCGGCGCGGTGGGGAGAATCGAGCTGGACGGTGCGGTCGATGACTTCGGCATGGCGCGCGCCGTCGGCCAGGTCGACCTGGGCAATCCGACGGATGCGCTCGACCTGCGCGTGCAGTTCAAGAATGTCGAGATGACGCGGCTGACGCCCTACACGGCCACCTTCGCCGGGCGCAAGATCGATTCCGGCAAGCTCTCGCTCGACTTGCAGTACCAGATCAAGCAGCGCCAGTTGCAGGGCGATAACCAGGTCATCATGGACAAGCTGACGCTCGGCGAGCGCGTCGAGAGCCCGACGGCGAAGGATCTGCCGCTCGATCTGGCGCTTGCCCTCCTGCGGGATGCCGACGGTCGCATCGACCTCGGTCTGCCGGTCTCCGGCAGTCTTGACGATCCGGAATTCAGCTATGGTTCGCTGGTCTGGAAGGCGATTACCAATGTCCTGACGAAGATCGCCACCGCGCCCTTCCGCGCGCTGGGCGCGCTGTTCGGCGGCGGTGGCGAGAAGATCGACAGCATCGCCTTTGAAGCGGGCGCGCCGCAACTCACGCCGCCCGAGCGTGAGAAGGTCGTGCGGCTGGCCGAGGCGCTCGCCAAGCGCCCCGGGCTGATTCTCGCGGTGGGCGGCAGCCATGCCGATACCGATCGTGTTGCGCTGCAGGACGTGCAGTTGCGGCGCACGGTGCTGGCGCGGTCCGGCCAGCGCGTTTCGGAGAAAGGCGATCCCGGCCCCGTGTCGACGCAGCAGCCGAAGATTCGCGAAGCGCTCGAAGCGCTGTACAAGGAGCATGTCGGCGCCAGCGACCTGGCGGCGCTGAAGGCGGGCTTCCGCGCCGCCAATCCCGGCCAACTGGAAGAGGGCGTGACCGGCAAGGTGATGTCGCGCCTGTCCGGTCTGCTGGGCGAGAAGAAGACGCTGAGTGAGCGCGAGGTCGCCGGACTCAAGGGCGCCGACTTCTACGCTGTATTGTTCGGGCGTCTGCGCGCGCGGGAAGTCATCGCCGAAACTCGGTTGCAAGCGCTGGCGCAGGAGCGCGGCGCGGGCGTGATCGAGATTCTCAAGACCGCCGGCGTGGCGGCGGAACGCATGCAACTGCTGCCGCCGGAAAAGGTTGAACACGCAAATGGTGAAGTTCCATTGCGCCTGTCGCTGGAACCGGCAAAGACAAACCCATGAGGAGAAGATAATGGTCAGCACACCCACCCCCGTCTGCAATTTCGGCTGGAAAGCCGTCGATTTCGATTTGCCCGGCGTCGACGGTCAGCGGCACAGTCTTG
This sequence comes from Rhodocyclaceae bacterium, assembly GCA_030652245.1. GTDB lineage: Bacteria > Pseudomonadota > Gammaproteobacteria > Burkholderiales > Rhodocyclaceae > Sulfuricystis. Next base: position 4,539 of record JAUSBB010000193.1, read on the forward strand.
CCAGTGCGCGTGGTCCCAATGGGCTGCTCGTCATGTTCATCTGCAACCACTGTCCCTACGTCAAGGCCGTGATCGACCGCATCGTGCGCGACACGCGCGAACTCAAGACCTTCGGCATCGGCAGCATCGCCATCATGAGCAACGACCCGAGCGAATATCCCGAAGACTCGTGGGACAACATGGTGAAGCTGGCGCGCTCGCTCGACTTTCCGTTTCCCTATGTGCAGGACGAAACGCAGGCCATTGCCCGCGCCTATGACGCCGTATGCACGCCGGATTTTTTCGGCTTCAACGGCAAGCTCGAATTGCAGTATCGCGGCCGGCTTGATGAATCGCGCAAGGAAGCCGCGCCGGCCGGCGTGCGGCGCGACCTCTTCGAAGCGATGCGGGAAGTCGCGCTGACCGGCCAGGGGCCGCGCGAACAGATTCCGGGCATCGGCTGTTCGATCAAATGGAAAAACTGACGCGGCGTGACCGCTGACCTGTTCGCCCACCGAGGCGCGCTCGCCCATGCGCCTCTGGCGGAACAATTGCGTCCCGCCACGCTCGATGAGGTGATCGGGCAGCAGCACCTGCTCGGTCCCGGCAAGCCCTTGCGGCTGGCCTTCGAGTCGCGGACGCCGCATTCGATGATTCTCTGGGGGCCGCCGGGGGTGGGCAAGACCACGCTGGCGCGGCTGATGGCCACCGCCTTCGAGGCCGAATTCATCGCGTTGTCGGCCGTGTTTTCGGGGGTGAAAGACATCCGCGCGGCCGTCGAGCAGGCGCAACTGACGCTCGCGCAATCCGGCCGGCGCACGCTGATGTTCGTCGACGAAGTCCATCGTTTCAACAAGGCGCAGCAGGACGCTTTTTTACCCTTTGTGGAGCAGGGCCTGCTGACCTTCATTGGCGCCACCACCGAGAATCCTTCCTTCGAGGTGAATTCGGCGTTGCTGTCGCGCGCCGCCGTGTATGTGCTGAAGCCGCTGACGGCGGATGAGTTGCGCGAGCTGTTCGAGCGGGCACGGCAGAGCGCCTTCCCCGAGCTGGCGTTCGATGCCGAGGCGATCGAGCGCGTGGTGGGTTACGCCGACGGCGATGCGCGGCGGCTGTTGAACGTGCTGGAAACCCTCCGCACGGCGGCCGCTGCGGCGGACCGCCGTCTCGTCAGCGCCGACTTTCTGCAAGCAGCGCTAGCGTCCGACCTGCGGCGCTTCGACAAGGGCGGCGACGCCTTCTACGATCAGATTTCGGCGTTGCACAAATCGGTGCGCGGCTCGCATCCCGATGCCGCGCTCTACTGGTTCACACGCATGCTCGACGGCGGCGCCGATCCGCGTTATCTGGGGCGGCGCATCATCCGCATGGCCAGCGAGGACATCGGCCTGGCCGATCCGCGCGCCCTCTCCATCGCGCTCGATGCGGTTTCAACCTACGAGCGGCTCGGTTCCCCCGAGGGCGAACTGGCGCTGGCGAATGCGGTGATTTACCTGGCGGTGGCGCCCAAGTCGAATGCCGGCTATGTGGCCTATGGCGCGGCCCGCAAGTTCGTCGCCGGGGACGGCAGCCGGCCGGTGCCGGAACATCTGCGCAACGCGCCGACCAAGCTCATGAAGGAACTCGGCTTTGGCAGCGCCTACCGCTATGCGCACGACGAACCGGAAGCCTATGCGGCGGGTGAAAATTATTTTCCCGAGGACATGCCGAAGATCGCCTGGTATCGCCCCACGCCGCGTGGGCTGGAACAGAAGATCGGCGAAAAGCTCGCCCACCTGCGCGCTCTGGACACGCAATACCGACAGCGGAAGAAAGACTGATCAGTGCCGCGGATGGTTGGCGACAAACTGGCGATAGGCGCGCCGGGCGATCTTTTGCGCATCGGCACGGCCGTCGTTCGCCGCGTCCCTGAGCAGGTGGCGCAACACCTCCACGCCATCGTCGGACTGCGCCAGACAACAGGCCAACTCCGCCGCCGTTGCAAACGGCAGGTGCTCCAACCCGGCGATGACGGTCACCTCGTCTTCGGTCAGGTCGCTGTAATCGAGGCATTCCTTGATGGAGATCACGCGCATTCCTCATAAAATAGCCCGCACCCCATTTTCAGCACACTCGATCAGTTTTTCAAGGACATTTCAATGCTCGACATTCAATTGCTGCGCACCCAACCCGAAGTCGTTGCGGCTGGCCTGGCCCGGCGCGGCGCCGCCATCGACCTGACGCCCTTCGAGGCGCTCGAGGCGCAACGCAAGCAGGTGCAAACGCAGACCCAGGATTTGCAAGCCCGGCGCAATACGCTATCCAAGCAAATCGGCATGCTGAAGGCGAAAGGCGAGGATGTCGCGCCGGTAATGGCCGAGGTGGCCGGGCTGGGCGATGCGCTCAAGGCCAATGAGGACAAACTGGCCGTGCTGCTGGCCGAACTGGATGCCTTTGTCGCGCAAATCCCCAACCTGCCGCACGAGAGCGTGCCGGAAGGCCGCGATGAGGCCGGCAACGTCGAGGTGCTGCGCTGGGGCGTGCCGCCGACCTTTGACTTTAAGCCACAGGACCATGTCGAGCTGGGCGAAGGCTTGGGCGGACTCGATTTCGCGGCCGGGGTGAAAATCGCCGGTAGCCGTTTCACGCTGATGAAGGGCGAGGTGGCGCGACTGCATCGGGCGCTCGCGCAGTTCATGCTCGATGTGCACACCACGGAGCATGGCTACACTGAAATCTACGCGCCCTATCTCGTCAACCCGGACAGCCTGTTCGGCACCGGCAACTTGCCCAAGTTCGAGGAGGATCTGTTCCGCGTCGAGCGCAGCGACGGCACTCACCTCTACCTGATCCCGACCGCCGAGGTGCCGGTGACCAACATCGTGCGCGGCGAAATTCTCGATGCCGCCAGCCTGCCGCTGAAGTTCGTCTGCCACACCCCCTGTTTCCGCTCCGAGGCCGGCAGCTACGGCAAGGACACGCGCGGCATGATTCGCCAGCATCAGTTCGACAAGATCGAAATGGTGCAGATCGTCACGCCAGAAATGTCCTGGGATGCCCTCGAAGAACTGACCGGCCACGCCGAAACCATATTGCGCAAGCTGGCGCTGCCCTACCGCAAGATGGCCCTGTGCGCCGGCGACATGGGTTTTTCGGCCGCCAAGACCTACGACCTCGAAGTCTGGCTGCCGGCGCAGAACACCTACCGGGAAATTTCCTCCTGTTCCAATTTCGAGGCCTTCCAGGCGCGGCGCATGCAGGCGCGTTGCCGCGCCAAGGGCGGCAAGCCGCGTCCCTTGCATACGCTGAACGGTTCCGGCCTGGCGGTCGGCCGCACGCTGGTCGCGGTGCTGGAAAATTATCAGCGCGCCGATGGCAGCGTGACGGTGCCCGAGGTGTTGCTGCCCTACATGGGCGGCGTTGCGGTGCTAACCCCGCTGCGCTGACAGCTTGGGCTTTTTCTGTGGCGAAGGAGTTTTCTCGCCGAGTTTAGGCGGCGTATGGGCGGGCTCGAAGCGCGAGAGCACATCGTAATAGTTGCGCACGTTCTCGACCAGGATCACCGCTTCGCCGCCGCGCGCCCGGCCGCTTTTCAGCCGGGTGTAATACTCGGGCCGCGCCATCAGCGGTAGCACCTGTTTCATGTCGAACCAGTCGTCGGGGTTCTTCTTCAGGCCGGGCGCAAAGGCGCGGGCGCCGTTCAGATGTCCCGGCCCCAGGTTGTAGGCCGCCAGCGCGAACCAGAGCCGGTCGGGATGCTGGATGCCCTCCGGCAGGTCATCCCTGAGCAGCGCCAGATACTTGGCGCCGGCGCGAATGCTCTGCCGGGCATCGAGGCGGTTAGTGACCTTGAGCCGGTCGGCGGTATCCTCGGTCAGCATCATCATGCCACGCACGCCGGTGGGCGAAGTGGCGAGCGGGTCCCATTTCGATTCCTGGTAGGCCAGCGCCGCCAGCAGGCGCCAGTCGATGCCGGTAATCTCCTGCGCGGTATGAAACTCCTGTCGGAAATTCGGCAGACGGCTCTGCACATGTTCGAGAAAAGCCGTGCTGTCCTGCGCATTCATGCGGCGGACGTGGCCGAAATAGCGGTCATTCAGGCGACGCAGCATGCCATCCTGCCGGGCGGATTCAATAAAGCGCGTGGCGCGTTCGATGAGGGTCGGGTTGTCGGCAGAGAGAGCCCAGACATAGGCCAGTTTTCCCGGCAGTTCGAAGGCGATGGCCAGATCGGGGTAATAGTTCGAAGCGACGGCAAAGTGCAGTTCGGTACTGGCGACCAGTTCGTGGTGACGCTGGGCGACGCCGCCCAGCAACTCCAGCTCGTTGGCGTCCGCGCGTTCGAGGATCACCGGCGGCGGTGCGATGTCCAGGGCGCGCAAGGTCTGCGCTTGCAGGGCGCCGGCCGGCATGGCGATTTCTCGTCCGGCTAACTTGGCGGTGCTATCGACAGGCAGGGCGCTGGCGTGCTGCACGATCAATTGGCGCGTTTCAAGCAATGGTGCGCTATAGCGGAAGTGCGGATCGCTCCCGGGGGCGGATACCGCCGAAGCCGGAATGGGCACTGCCGCAGCCAGGTGCACCTTTTGTTTGCGCACCATCTCCATCAGGGCCGGATAGTCCGGCGCAACGACGTAGCGCACCTTGACGCCGAGCGCCTCCGCAAACGCTTCGGTCAGCTCACGGCTGAAGCCGTCCATTCCCTCGCTGGGCGGCGTGGTTTGCTGAAACACCGGATCGGCCGACAAGCCGACGACCAGCGGCTGCTCCGGTCCCGGTGGATCGAGGCGCGTGCAGCCAGCAAGCAGGGCGAGGAGCAAAAGGATCGGGATAATTAAACGCCCGCCCCTCTTCGCCCCCCTCGCGGGGGGTTCTGAACGGCTCGCTTTCGCTCGTTTATCTCGGGGCGCTTCTTTTGGCGGCAGCGCGGATTGCGGCTGGCGCCGCGTCCCGCGTTTGCTTGGGGCGGCCCGGCGCAAACGCTGTGTTTTCACGGTAAACATGTGCGGCGGAGACAAAAACATCATTTTTCCTGCACCTGTGGAGACCGCATTGTGCCATGCAGGGACGTCACGGTTATAATCGCGCCCGCCGGAGGGGTGGCAGAGTGGTCGAATGTACCTGACTCGAAATCAGGCGTAGGTGTAAGCCTACCGTGGGTTCGAATCCCACCCCCTCCGCCAATAGCCTGTTACGCCTGTTACGCCTGACCTGCATCAAGGACAGAACGGCGGCGGCACCCCAAACTGCGTGCCATGACTTTCCTGATGAAACTTGGCGCGCATCCTTTCTGGCTTATCGGTTTCCGCCCCTTTTTCGCCCTCGCCTGTCTGGCGGGCCTGAGCTTGCCGCTGTGGTGGGTGCTGGTCTATACCAGCGCCGTCCCGCCAGCGCCGACTTTTCTAGCGGATCGAAACACAGCAGCGTTTGCGCCGGGCCGCCCCAAGCAAACGCGGCACGCGCCGCCAGGCGCAAACTGCTCTGCAGAAAATAGACGCTCCCCGTAATATCCGCGCGCAGCGCGCTAACAATAACCCCCCGCGAGGGGGGCAAAGGGGGGCGGGTATTGGCTTACAGCACTTCCGCAGCGTGATCGGCCAGGCGCGAGCGTTCGCCGCGCAGCAGGGTGATGTGGCCGGAATGCTGCCAGCCCTTGAAACGGTCGACGACGTAGGTCAGGCCGGATGAGCCCTCGGTCAGGTAGGGAGTGTCGATCTGCGCGATATTGCCCAGGCAGACCACCTTGGTGCCGGGGCCGGCGCGGGTGATCAGGGTTTTCATCTGCTTCGGCGTGAGGTTTTGCGCCTCGTCGATGATGACGAATTTGTTCA
>JAUSBB010000195.1 GCA_030652245.1 Rhodocyclaceae bacterium
CTGATTGAGACCGGGCAATCGGTATTCGACCGGATCTTCGACGGTGATGATCTTTTTTTCCGGGCTGTTGAGCTCGTTCATCGCCGCATACAGCGTGGTGGTCTTGCCCGAGCCGGTCGGCCCGGTGACCAGCACGATGCCCGAGGGCCGCCCGATCGCATGGCGAAAGCGTTCGAGCACGCGCGGCGGCATGAGCAGTTTGTCGAGCTGGAGCAGTCCGGTGTTCTGCGCCAGGAGGCGCATCACCACCGATTCGCCATGCTGGGTGGGCATGGTCGAAATCCGCACATCGACATTCGTGCCGCGCAGCTTGATGTTGAAGCGGCCATCCTGCGGCAGGCGCTTTTCCGAAATGTCGAGCCCCGACATCAGCTTGAGGCGCAGCACCAGCGCGGTGGAAATCTTGCTGTCGGCTTCGGTCTGGATGTGCAGCACGCCGTCGATGCGAAAACGGATCAGCAGCGATTTTTCCTGCGGCTCGATGTGGATGTCCGAGGCACGGGTCTTTTGCGCTTCTTCGAACACGGTCTGCAAGAGCCTGACGACCGGCGCATCCTCGGCGCCCGGCGTGATGCCGAGCACGATGCCGAATTCGACCGGGATGTCGCCCATCTCCTGGGTGAGGTCCTTGGCGAGGCTGGAAATTTCCTCGGTGCGGCGATAGACGCGATCGAGCAGGGGCAGCAACTGGCCTTCGGTGACGACGGCGAGGTCGATGTCGCGGCGGACGATGCGGGCGATCTCGTCGAAGGCGGCCAGATCGGAGGGATCGGACATGCCGACGCGCAACATGCCGCGATTCTCGTCCAGCACCAGCGCACGGAAGCGGCGGGCCTGGGCTTCGGGCAGCAGCTTGATCAGGTCCGGCTCTGGCTTGAATTCTTTCAAGTCGATGAATTCCGCGCCCAACTGACGCGCCAGCGCCTTCGAGATGCCCTGTTCGGTGGCGTAGCCCGACTCGACCAGTACGCGGCCCAGTTTGCGGCCGCTCTTCTTCTGCTCGGCCAGGGCGAGCGTCAGTTGTTCCTCGGTGATGACGTTCTGCTGTACCAGCAGGTCGCCGAGACGAATCTTTTCCGGTCGTGCCATAGGTCTTTCGCGCTATCCGCTAAACTTCGAAACAACTCACAATGCCACACACCCCATGTTCCAGATCGTCCTATATCAACCGGAAATCCCGCCCAATACCGGCAATGTGATTCGTTTGGCGGCCAATTCGGGCTGCGTGCTGCATCTGGTCGAACCGCTTGGCTTCGATGTCAGCGCGCCGCAGCTCCGCCGCGCCGGGCTGGATTATGCCGAATTTGTCGATATGCAGGTGCATGCGGACTGGGCGGCCTGTCAGCTTGCATTGGGGGAAGCGCGCCGCTTTGCCTTCAGTACGCGCGGCACGACACGCTACGCCAGCGTGAGTTATCAGCCGGGCGATGCCTTCATTTTTGGCCCGGAAACGCGCGGCCTGCCGACGGAAATGCTGGCGGCCCTGCCGCCGGAAAACTGCTTGCGGCTGCCGATGATGCCGGACAACCGCAGCCTGAACCTGTCGAATACCGTGGCGATTGCCGTCTATGAGGCGCGGCGACAACAGGGATTTGCGGGAGGTAGTTAAAAGTCGGCGCTGGCGGGACGGCGCTTGAAGCTACCACCCAAGCAGTCTCGCCGCCGGGCCGCCCCAAGGCGAGACGGCACGCGGCGCCAGCCGCAAACCGCACCGAAACCCGGACAACGCTCCCCGTAACAGACGAGCGTAGCGAGCCGCAAGTCTCCCCTTCCGTGAGGAAGGGGCTGGGGGGATGGCGGGCTTTCTTACTCGTGTTTTGGATTGCGGTTCATCAGCCGCTCGACTGCGGCGGCGGCGTATAGCTTACCGTCCAGCACATCGCATACCGTCGCGGTGATCGGCATGTCGACGCCCAGTGACGCAGCGCGGCGGGCGACTTCGCGGGTGGTGGACACGCCTTCGGCGACATGGCCCAGGTCGCGCTGAATATCGGCCAGCGATTGACCCTGGGCGAGCGCCAGGCCGACGCGGCGGTTGCGCGACAGATCGCCGGTGCAGGTGAGGATCAGGTCACCCATGCCGGCCAGGCCCATGAAGGTTTCCGTGCGCGCGCCGAGCGCGATGCCGAAGCGGGTGATCTCGGCCAGTCCGCGCGTCATCAGCGCGGCGCGGGCATTGAGTCCCAGCCCGAGTCCGTCGCTAATGCCGGTGGCGATGGCCATGACATTTTTCACGGCGCCGCCGACCTCGGCGCCGATGATGTCGTCGTTGGCGTAGACCCGCAGGCGCGGGCCATGCAGGGCCTGGGCCGTGGCATCGGCAAAAGCCGCATCGGCGGAGGCGAGCGTGATGGCGGCAGGCAGGCCGCGCGCCACTTCGTCGGCGAAGCTGGGGCCAGTCAACGCGCCACAGCGCGCGGCGGGATGCACACTGGCCACCACCTGGTGCGGCAATAAACCGCTGCCGGCTTCCAGTCCCTTGCAGACCCAGAGAAAAGGCAGCTCGCCGCGAAGTTGTGAAAGTTGCAGCACGGTTTGGCGCAGGCCGATCATCGGCGTAGCGACGATGGCCAGCTCGGCCGTGGCAATCGCGGCCGTAAAGTCGGCGGTAATGGCGAGGCTGTCGGGGAGCGGGTAGCCCTTCAAAAAGGCGGTGTTTTCGCGCGCGGCTTGCAGCGCGACAGCATGTTCGGCCTGCCAGGTCCACAGTGTGACCGCGTGGCGATCGGCGAATGACAGGGCGAGGGCCGTGCCCCAGGCGCCGGCGCCCAGTACCGTTATCCGCATCACAACCCCCAGATCTGATTGGCCCTGACAAAACCCTGCTGGCCGTCGCGATGGCGCACTTTGACCCAACCCGCCGGGCCGGGCTCGACCTGTTCGAGCAATACGTCGACTTCCGCCTCGAACACCAGTGCGGCGGATTCGTCGGCGCCGGCACGGATTTGCGCCCGCGCGGCGCGTACCTGCAAGAAGCGCTGCTCGGCAAGTTGCCGCCGCTCGATCCAGGCCAGATCGCCTTTCATGTCGCGCACTTTGACCCACGCATCCAGGGTGACGACGGCTTCGACCGGCGTGCCGGCGGCAATGACAAACAGCGGCTTGGCCTTTTGCGATGGCGCGTCGTAGAGCACGGCCGCCTCGTTGATCGAGCGGTAATCGAGCGCGCTCGCCGCGCCGGTGAGCAGCAGTGTTGCGCAGCAGACCAGCGCGCGCCGTAGCATCATTATTGGATTGGAATTTCGTGCGGGGCGGCGGCGGTTTGTTGCTTGGCCAGACGGTCGCGGTAGATCGCCTCGAAATTGACCGGGGCGAGCAAAACAGGCGGGAAGCCGGCCCGCGTCACGGCGTCCGAAATCGTTTCGCGCGCATAGGGAAACAGGATGTTGGGGCAGGCCACCGCAACGATCGGCTCCAGGTCTGCCTCCGGCACGTTGCGGATCTGGAAGATGCCGGCCTGCGCGGCCTCGATCAGGAATTGGGTTTTTTCGCCGACCTTGGCGGAGACCGTCAGCGTCAGCACGACGCTGTAGACGCCATCGCCAATCGCTTCGCCGCCAGTCTGCATTTGCAGGCTGATTTCGGCGGCGTCACGCTCCAGAAAACACTGCGGGGCGTTGGGCACTTCCAGCGAGAGGTCCTTGATGTAAATCTTTTCAATGCTGAAAACGGGGGAGGCGTCCTGCGCTTGTTCGCTCATGATGATTTTGGTCGGGCTGAAAGGGGGAAGAGATTCTATCTTGCCAGCAGCGGGTCGAGTTTGCCCTGGCGATCAAGTTCGTGCAGGTCGTCGCACCCGCCGACATGCAGGTCGTCGATGAATATCTGCGGCACGGTGCGGGCGCCAGGGACGCGCGTTTCCATTTCCTGACGTTTTGCAGGATCGAGGTCGACGCGAATTTTTTCGATGGCGGTGACGCCCTTGCGCTTCAGCAACTGTTCGGCGCGCACGCAGTAGGGGCAGACCGCGGTGGCGTACATGATGATTTTGGCCATACGGTTACTTTTTCACCATCGGCAGCCCGGCTTCGCTCCAGGCATTGACGCCGCCCGTCAGGTTGTAGATCTGCTGGAAGCCGGCCTTTTTCAGCGTGCCGCAGGCCGAACTGGAACGGTTGCCGCGGGCGCAGACGACGATGATCGGCTTTTCCTTGAATTTGTCGATCTCGGAAAGGTGCTTGCCCAGATGGCCGAGGGCGATATGGCGCGAATTCTGGATGTGGCCGGTGGACCATTCGGCGGTTTCGCGCACGTCGACCACCAGCGCATCCTGCCGATTGATGAGCAGCGTCGCCTCATGCACGGAAACGTTGTTGCCACCGCCGCCATTGACCAACTGCCACAACAACATGCCGCCACTGACCGCGGCCAGGCCGACCCACATCAAATTTTGCTGGATGAATTCCATTTCGTTTCCTGTTGAGTTCGTTCAAACTTTTGCCGGCATGCCGCAAAAAACTTCGCGCATCAGCCCGACCAGTTGCAGGGTGCGCTGGTCGGCAACCCGATAGTAAACCCGATTGGCGTCCTTGCGGGTGGCCAGCACGCCCTTGTCGCGCAGGATGGCCAGGTGCTGGGAGATGTTGCTCTGCGAGGTGCCGACCGCCTCTACGATGTCCTGCACGCAGATTTCCTGGTCGCCGAGAAAGCAAAGTATTTTAAGCCGCAGGGGGTGGGAAATCGCTTTCAGCGCGCGCGCGGCCGTTTCCACATGTTCATCATGAGCCATCATTTCGGCAATGTTGTTGTTCATGGCGGCGGCGCTTTCGAGTGAGGGAGGTGGGCGAAAATCGGCATATTATAGAATACTGCTATTCCCGCGCCGATAATGGATTCCCTTTATCATTCGCGGTCTTTCTCTTATTCGCCCCGTACCATGCCCGTTACCTACAAGCTCGTTCTGCTTCGCCATGGCGAATCCGTCTGGAACAAGGAAAATCGTTTTACCGGCTGGACCGATGTCGGCCTCACCGAAAAGGGCCTCGCCGAGGCCAAGGCGGCCGGCCAATTGCTGAAGGCCCAGGGCTTCGATTTCGACATTGCCTACACTTCGGTGCTCAAGCGCGCCATCAAGACGCTGTGGCTGACGCTGGAGGAGATGGATCGGATGTGGCTGCCGATCGTCCATTCCTGGCGGCTCAACGAGCGTCACTATGGGGCGCTGCAAGGTCTCAACAAGGCCGAAACCGCGGCCAAATTCGGCGAAGCGCAGGTGAAGCTCTGGCGTCGCGCTTACGACACGCCGCCGCCAGCGCTGGAAACGACCGATCCCCGCTATGAAAGTCATGATCCGCGTTATGCCGGCCTGGCCCCCGGCCAGTTTCCCACTGCCGAATGCCTGAAGGATACGGTCGAACGCTTTCTGCCCTACTGGTTTGACACCATTGCTCCCGCCATCAAGTCGGGTCGGCGCGTGCTCGTTACCGCCCATGGCAACAGCCTGCGGGCGCTGGTCAAATATCTCGACAATATCTCGGATGCCGATATCGTCGGCCTCAACATTCCCACCGGTCAGCCGCTGGTTTATGAGTTCGACGCCGATCTGAAGCCGCTGCGTAGTTATTACCTGGGCGATGCGGAAACGATTACCGCGGCGCAAGCCGCCGTCGCCAACCAGGGCAAAGCCAAGGCTTGAAGCGCCTCTTCTTGTTTGTTTTGTTGTGTCTGCCAGGACTTGCTCTGGCGGCAGGCGAGCGCGAGAAGGCCCGGCTCGAATCACTGCGCGAGCAGCGCGCCTCGCTGGAGAGTCAGCTCAAGCAAAGTGAGTCCTCACGGGCGGCAACAGCCGACCAGTTGCGCGATACCGAAAAGGCGATTTCGGCCGTCGGGAAGAAGCTCCATGTCCTGACGGAAGAGCGCTCCGCCGCACGAGTCGAACTGGTCGAACGCGAACGCGAACTGAAACAGATGGAACGCCAGACCGCCCAGCGGCAGGCGCAACTGGCGCGGCTCCTGCGCCACCAGTTTCGTCCCGGAGGCGCTGATGCGCTGGCGGAGCTGCTCTCCGGCAACGACCCGAATGTCACGGCGCGTGACCGCCATTTCATGTCCCTGCTGTCACGCGCCCAGGCCGATCTGATCGCCAGTTTGCGTCGCGATGTAGCCGAGACGCGTCGCCTGGCCGAAGGGGTGGAAGCACGCGGCGAAAAGCTTGCCGAACTGGCCCGGCGCGAGGAGGGCGAGCGGGCCATCCTGCGGCTGCGCCAGCAGGAGCGGCAAACCGTGCTGACCAAACTATCGAGCCAGATCAAGGCGCAGCGCCGCGAGATCGACACGCTCAAGCAGGACGAGCAACGCCTCGGCAACCTGATCGCCGCGCTGGCAAAACGGGCCGTTAAGTCGAAGCCGTTGGCTTTGCCCAAGCCGCCCGCTTTGCCGCAGTCGGGCAAGCCGCGCGAGCCGGCCGCCTCTTCCGTCGTGTCGGTGGAGCCGTCCAACGCCAGTGGTGCATTCGCCAAGTTGCGCGGCAAGCTGCCGCGGCCGGCCGCGGGCGCCACTAGCGGGCGTTTTGGCGCGCGGCGCGACGATGGACAGACCACCTGGAAGGGTTTGTTCATTCGCGCCGCCGAGGGCAGCGAGGTGCGCGCGGTCGCGGCGGGCGTGGTGGTCTTCGCCGACTGGCTGCGCGGCTACGGCAACCTGCTGATCATCGATCACGATGACGACTTTCTGTCGATTTACGGCAACAACCAGTCGCTGCTTGCCGACGTGGGCCAAAAAGTCGGCGCTGGCAGGACGGTGGCAACCGTGGGCGCCAGCGGGGGGCAGCCGGAATCAGGTTTATACTTTGAGCTCAGGCATCAGGGACGGGCGTTCGATCCCTTGAAGTGGCTGAGTGCGCCATAATCTATCTGCCTTCACTGGTCTATCCCGCCGAGGTTTCCCATGCGTAGCAAGTTCCAAAAAATTGGTCTGGTTTTCGTCGGTCTGGTCGCCGGCGTGATGCTGAGCCTCAATTTCTCCGCCATCGCCCAGAAAAAAAACGTGGCGGGGCCGCTGCCGATCGAAGAGCTGCGCAGTTTTGCCGATGTCTTCAGCGCCATCAAGCAAGGCTATGTCGAACCGGTCGAGGACAAGTTGCTCATCACCCATGCCATCAGCGGCATGCTGTCCAACCTCGACCCGCATTCGGCCTATCTCGACGCCGATGCCTTCAAGGATTTGCAGGTATCCACCCAAGGTGAATTCGGCGGCCTGGGTATCGAAGTCGGCATGGAGGACGGCCTCGTCAAGGTGGTGTCGCCGATCGAGGACACACCGGCCTTCCGTGCCGGCGTCAAGACCGGCGACCTGATCTACAAGCTCGACGACACGCCGGTGAAGGGCATGACGCTCAATGACGCTGTCAAGAAGATGCGCGGCAAGCCGAAGACTTCGATCAAGCTGACGATCCTGCGCAAGGGTGAAGCAAAGCCGCTCGAAATTACCCTGATGCGTGACATCATCAAGGTGCAAAGCGTCAAGTCGAAAATGATCGAGCCAGGCTACGGCTACCTGCGTGTGACCCAGTTTCAGGAAGAATCCGCGCCCGACGTGGTCAAGCATCTCGACAAGCTGTTCAAGGCGGATGCCGGAAAGAAGGAGAAGGATGGCGGCCTGAAAGGTTTGGTGCTCGACCTGCGCAACGACCCGGGCGGTTTGCTGCACGGCGCGATCGGCGTGTCCGCCGCCTTTTTGCCGGCGGGCAGCGTGGTGGTGACCACCGATGGTCGCATCGAGGATGCCAAACGCAAGTACACGGCCACCGGCGAGGATTACCTGCGCAACGATGGCCGCGATGATTTCATCAAGAAACTGCCCGAGGGGGCGCGCACGGTGCCATTGATCGTGCTGGTCAATGGCGGGTCGGCCTCGGCGTCGGAAATTGTCGCGGGCGCGCTGCAGGATCACAAGCGCGCCGTGGTGATGGGCACGCAGACCTTTGGCAAGGGATCGGTGCAAACGGTGTTGCCGCTGCCGGGGAAGAGCGCAATCAAGCTCACCACGGCGCGTTATTACACGCCGAACGGTCACTCCATCCAGGCCAAGGGCATCACGCCCGACATCATTGTCGAGGAAACCGCCAACGGCGGTTCGCGCGAGCGGGTGCGCGAGGCCGATCTCGACCGGCATCTGGTCAATGACAAGGAAGGCGATAAAGCCGCGCCGCCGAAGAAGGAAAAGGTCGACAAGGCCGTGAAGCCGCAGGACAAGGATAAGAGCAAGGAAGAGAGCCACGCTGTTCCGTTCGAGCCGGCATCCAAGGATGATTTTCAACTGACCCAGGCCGTTAATCTGCTCAAAGGCCTTAACGTGATCAAAAGATGAACCCCGAGCGCGCCCGCCTGCTACGCGACCAGGAGCGCGGCCTCCACCGGCCGCATGCCTTGGCGCCGCAGGCGGGTACGCAGAAGCATCGAGAAATTCGTTTCTGCAAGCTGAAGAGTTGCCAGATTGCCGATGCGACGGCCCTGTTGGCCACCCTGCCCAATCTGGAAATCGCTCCCGGTGTTCAGCCCAACGGCATTGCGGTCTGGTACGAAATCGCCGACCACAGCATGGAAGCGCTGGAAACGCGGCTGATCGAGCGGGGGTTTCATCTGGAAAACACGCTCTACTGCAAGCTCATCCGCGCCCTGGTTTATTTCACCGAGGAAACCCAGCGGCGCAACATGAGCCAGCCCGAGCGGCTGATCAAGAAGTCGCACGAGGTCTATTCCCAGGCTTGGGAACATCATCCGCACGGCGACCACGACGACACGCCGCCCGAGCTGCGCGAATACAAGTGAACGACCAGGAACTGCTGCGCTACAGCCGCCATATCCTGCTGCCGCAGATCGGCATCGAGGGTCAGGAAAGGCTGCTCGGCGCGCGGGTGCTGGTTCTCGGCGCGGGCGGCCTGGGTTCGCCCGCCGCCCTCTATCTCGCCTCCGCCGGTATCGGCACCCTGGTGCTTGCCGACGGCGATACGGTCGACCTCACCAATCTGCAACGGCAGATTCTTCATCGCACGGCCGCCATCGGCCAGCCCAAAGTAGCCTCCGGCGCCGCCACGCTGGCCGCGATCAATTCCGAATGCCGGGTGATTCCTCTGCAGGAGCGGCTCGCCGGTGAGCGGCTGGCGGATGAAGTTGCCGCCGCCGACGTGGTGCTCGACTGCTCCGACAACTTCACCACCCGTCACGCGGTCAATCGCGCCTGCGTGGCGTACGGCAAGCCCCTCGTCTCGGGCGCGGCCATCCGCTTCGACGGCCAGATCGCCGTCTTCGACGCGCGGCATGCCGACGCCCCGTGTTACCACTGCCTGTTTCCCGAAGCCGAAGATGTCGAGGAAGTACGTTGCGCCGTGATGGGCGTATTCGCGCCGCTCGTCGGCATCATCGGCGCCACGCAGGCCGCTGAAGCACTGAAGCTCGTGATCGGCTGTGGTGAATCCCTGGCCGGCCGCCTGTTGCTGCTCGACGGCCTGGCGATGGAGTGGCGCAGCATCACCGTGCCGCGCGACCCGGCCTGCGCTGTTTGCGCTAAATAATTTCCAGCAGTTCCACCTCGAACACCAGCGTGGCATTCGGCGGAATCACGCCGCCGGCGCCGCGCGCGCCGTAACCGAGGTTGGGCGGGATGGTGAGCTTGCGTGTGCCGCCGACCTTCATGCCCTGCACGCCTTCGTCCCAGCCGGCGATGACCTGACGGCCGCCGAGCGGGAAATCGAAGGGATCATTGCGGTCCTTGCTTGAGTCGAACTTGCTGCCGTTGGTGAGCCAGCCGGTGTAATGCACCGACACGGTTTGACCGGCGGCGGCGGTGTCGCCCGTGCCCTCGACGATCTCTTCGATCATCAGGCCGCTGGTAGTGGTGGTTTGCGTCATGGGTTTTCTCCTTGTCAAAACTTTACGTCAGGCGCGCCAGAATGCGCTGGTCGACGCCGACCATGCGGCGGTCGGTGATGGTCAGGCGTCGCGCGGCGCTCAATTCAACGAGTTCCGGCAGGTCGGCCATGCCGCGTGCCTTATCGCCCAGCAGCACCGGCGCCTGGTAGATCAGCAGTTCGTCGACCAGGCCTTCTCTGAGTAGCGAAGCATTGAGCCTGGCGCCGGCTTCGACCAGTACTTCATTGAAGCCGCGGCGGCCAAGTTCCAGCAGCATCGCCGTCAGGTCGACCTTCCCAGCGGGGTTGGGCAGCACGACGACTTCGGCGCCGCGCGTGGTGAGCGCATTGATCTTTTCTGCATCGTACACGGCGGCAAAAATCAGCGGGCGACCGGCCAGCAGCTTGGCGGTCAGTGGCGTTTCCAGCCGACTATCGACGACGACCGGGCGCGGCTGGCGTGGTGTGTCAATTTCGCGCACGGTGAGTCGGGGGTCGTCGTCACGCACCGTGCCGAAGCCCGTCAGCACCGCGCAGGAGCGGGCACGCCAGGCATGGGCGTCGCGCCGCGCATCCGGGCCGGTGATCCATTGCGATAGACCGTTGTTGAGAGCAGTCCTGCCGTCCAGGCTCATGGCCACCTTGAGCCGCAGCCAGGGCCGGCCGCGCGTCATGCGCGACACAAAGCCGATGTTGAGCTCTTGCGCTTCGGCTTCCAGCAGACCGCTGGCGACGGCAATGCCGGCGGCCGCCAGTCGCGCCAGGCCGTGCCCGGCAACCAGCGGGTTCGGGTCGGAGAGCGCGGCCACGACACGTGCGACGCCCGCCGTGATCAGCGTATCGGCACAGGGGGGGGTGCGGCCATGGTGCGAACAGGGTTCGAGCGTGACGTAAGCCGTACAACCCGCCGTCCCGCCAGCGCCGACTTTTGCAACGCTGTCGCTCAGCGCGTTGATTTCGGCGTGCGGCTCGCCGGCGCTTTCGTGCCAGCCCGCGCCGATCACCGCGCCATCCTTCACCAGCACGCAGCCGACGCGCGGGTTGGGCGTGGTGGTGTAGAGGCCGCGCGCCGCGAGTTGCAGGGCGCGACTCATGAAGCCGTAGTCCTCGGGTAAAAAAGCGGGCAGGGAATGGCACCCCCCGAAGTCGCCTGGCGGCGCCCCCCCCCCACAGGGGGCAGAAACACTTGGGGCGGCCCGGCGTGTTTCTTCGGTCACGCCGGTTTCGGACGAGGGGCGCGCGGCCGCTTCATTTCGCGTACCGCATCGGAGAATTCATCGACGTCGGCAAAGTTGCGATAGACCGAGGCAAAGCGGATGTAGGCGACCTTGTCGAGTTTTTTCAATTCGCGCATCACCAGTTCGCCGATGCGGTCGGAGGTCACGTCGCGCTCGGCCAATTGCACCAGCTTGTCCTCGATGCGGTCGATCGCACTCGCGACGCTCTCGGTATTGACGGGCCGCTTGCGTAGCGCCAGCGTCATGCTCGACTTCAGCTTGTCGCGATCGTAATCGACGCGGCTGCCGTTCTTTTTCACCACCAGCGGCAGTTGCAGTTCGACGCGTTCGTAGGTTGTGAAGCGCTTGTCGCAGGACAGGCAGCGTCGCCGCCGCCGCACCGTGTCGCCTTCCTCGTTTTCGCGGGTATCGACAACCTGGGTGTTGTCCTCGGAACAATAAGGACAGCGCATCGATCAGTGGCCGTACACGGGGAATTTCTTGCACAGCTCCGCCACCTCGCCGCGCACCCGGGCGAGCACCGCCTCATCGGTCGGTGCTTCCAGCACGTCGGCGATCAGGTCGGCGACCGCCTCGGCTTCGATTTCGGTAAAGCCGCGCGTGGTCATGGCCGGCGTGCCGATGCGGATGCCGCTGGTGACGAAGGGCTTTTGCGGATCGTTGGGAATGGCGTTCTTGTTCACCGTGATGTGGGCGCGGCCCAGCGCGGCTTCGGCATCCTTGCCGGTGATTTTCTTGGATTGCAGATCGACGAGGAAGACATGCGATTCGGTGCGGCCCGAGACGATGCGCAGGCCGCGCAGCTTGAGCACCTTGCACATCACCTGGGCGTTTTCGATCACCTGCTCCTGGTAGTTCTTGAACTCGGGGGTCATCGCCTCCTTGAAGGCCACCGCCTTGGCGGCGATCACATGCATCAGCGGGCCGCCCTGCAGGCCTGGGAAGATGGCCGAGTTGATGGCCTTTTCATGTTCGGCTTTCATCAGGATCAGGCCGCCGCGCGGGCCGCGCAGGGTCTTGTGCGTGGTCGAGGTGACGACATCGGCATGCGGCACCGGATTCGGGTAGAAGCCCGCCGCGACGAGGCCGGCATAGTGCGCCATGTCGACCATGAAGATGGCGCCGACCGACTTGGCGATTTTGGCAAAGCGCTCGAAATCAATGCGCAGTGCGTAGGCCGAGGCGCCGGCGATGATCAGCTTGGGCTTGTGGCCCTGCGCGAGACGTTCGACTTCCGCGTAGTCGATGGCTTCGTTGGCGTCGAGGCCGTAGGGCACGACGTTGAACCATTTGCCCGACATGTTGAGCTTCATGCCATGCGTCAGGTGGCCGCCGGCGGCGAGGTTCATGCCGAGAATGGTGTCGCCGGGATTGAGGAAGGCCATGAACACGGCCTGGTTGGCCTGCGAACCGGAGTTCGGCTGCACGTTGGCCGCCTCGGCGCCAAACAGCTTTTTGGCGCGGTCGATGGCGAGCTGCTCGGCAACATCGACATACTCGCAACCGCCGTAGTAGCGCTTGCCGGGATAACCTTCGGCATACTTGTTGGTGAGTTGCGAACCCTGGGCTTCCAGTACAGCCCACGAGACATAGTTTTCGGAAGCGATCAGCTCGATGTGATCTTCCTGCCGCTGATTTTCCTTCTGGATGGCGGCGAACAGTTCGGGGTCGGTTTTGGCGAGATTGTTTGACTTTGAAAACATGGCGTTGTCCCGGCGGAGGAAGGGAAAATGGGGATTCTAGCAGGCCCCCGCATAGGATCAGAGTTCGTCGCGCACGCTGTCCAGATGATCGCGTTCGGCCCAGGTCAGCACGCTCCAGCAATCATCGACCACTTCGATCCAGTTGATGCCGGCGTTGGGGATGGCGAAGTCGCGCGGCGCCGTCAGCGGTCGGTCAAGTGCCCGGCGGTAGAGGACGTCGAGCACGCCGCCGTGCGTGAAAATCGCCACCGCTTCCCCGGCGTGGCGCCTCACGATGTCGTCGCAGACGCCGGCAATCCGCAGCGCCAGATCATGCAGGCTTTCGCCGCCGGGCGGGGCGAAGTGCGCATCGTCGCGCGCCTGGTGGCGGGCGTAGACTTCTGGAAACTGCACTTCCGCTTCGGCGTAGGTCAGCCCCTGAAACACGCCGTAATGGCGCTCGCGCAGCCCGGCCATGAGCTGCAACGGCACATGCGCCAGATGCGCGGTCGCCTCGGCAGTCTGCCGCGCGCGCGTCAAGTCGCTGCTGTAGATGGCGGCCAAGCCTTCGTTAGCCAGCGCATTGCCGGCGGCGCGGGCCTGGGCGTGGCCGACGGCTGATAGCGGCACATCAGTATGACCCTGGATGCGGCGCACCGCATTCCAGTCGGTCTCGCCGTGGCGCACGACGCACAGACGCGTCGGGCGGCCGGGGGGGTGACTGCGGTTTTCCACAATGGTATGGCCGATCCGGGGTTGAAAAGGTTAACATCGCGTCCCTGCGCTTGTGACAACGCACAACAACACATCGAGCGCGGGGCGATTTGCCATTATTGCGCACCGCAATCCCGGTGCGGAGGAGAAAAACAAATGAATTTCCTGCTGCAATTTTCGCGGCTGATCGATCGTCTGACGGAGCAGGTCGGTCGCGCCACGCTCTGGTTGGTGCTCGTCGCCGTCATCATCAGCGCCAGCAACGCCATTGTGCGCAAGGCGTTCAGCGTCAGTTCCAATGCCTTTCTGGAAATCCAGTGGTATCTGTTCGCCGCCATGTTCCTGCTGGCCTCGGGCTACACCATGCTGCGCCAGGGCCATGTCAAGATCGACGTCATCCTCGGCCGCTTCTCCAAGCGCACGCAGATCAAGGTCGAGATCTTCGGCATCGTGGTTTTCTTGATGCCGTTCGTGGTCCTCGTCATCGACCTGGCCCTGCCGCTGGTGATCCAGGCTTACCACAGCGGTGAAATGTCGGAAAACGCCGGCGGCCTGGTTCGCTGGCCGGTGTATGCCCTGCTGCCGATCGGCTTTACGCTGCTGGGCCTGCAAGGGATTTCCGAGCTGATCAAGCGTGTCGGCTTCCTCAAGGGACTGTGCGCCGATCCCAGCCAGCCCGTGCAGACCAAGACGGCGGAGGAAGAACTGGCCGACGAGATCAGGAAGCACGAGGTCGCACCGGAGGTCGTCCACCGCGTCGAAGATGCCGTCGACATGGTTGCCGACCAGACCAGGGAAGGAGCCCGCAAATGATCGAGTTTCTGCACGCCAACATGGCCCCGATCATGTTCATGGGGCTGTTCATGTTTTTGTTGATGGGCTATTCGGTGGCGTTTTCACTCGCCGCCTGCGGCCTGTTCTTCGCCTTCATCGGTATCGAGCTCGGCATGTTGCCCGCCTCGCTGATGCAGGCCCTGCCTCTGCGGATCTTCGGCATCATGAAGAACGACACGCTGCTGGCGATTCCCTTCTTCACCTTCATGGGGCTGATTCTCGAACGCTCGGGGATGGCCGAGGATCTGCTCGACACCATCGGCCAGTTGTTCGGTCCGATCCGCGGCGGCCTCGCCTATGCGGTGATTTTCGTCGGCGCCATGCTCGCCGCGACCACCGGCGTGGTGGCCGCCTCGGTGATCTCGATGGGCCTGATCTCCCTGCCGCTGATGCTGCGTTACGGCTATGACCGCCGCCTGGCCTCTGGCGTCATTGCCGCCTCGGGCACGCTGGCGCAGATCATCCCGCCTTCGCTGG
>JAUSBB010000196.1 GCA_030652245.1 Rhodocyclaceae bacterium
CAGGCCGCGGGCGTGCAGCGCCTCTTGACGGTCGATCTGCACGCCGACCAGATTCAGGGCTTCTTCGATATCCCGGTAGATAACATCTACGCCACGCCGATTTTGCTTGGCGACATCTGGAAGCAGCGCCACGACGACCTGATGGTGGTGTCGCCCGACGTCGGCGGCGTGCTACGCGCCCGCGCCGCCGCCAAGCGCCTCGAAACCGATCTGGCGATCATCGACAAGCGCCGTCCGCGCGCCAACGTTTCCGAGGTGATGCACATCATCGGTGATGTCGAAGGCCGCAGTTGCGTCATCATGGACGACATCGTCGACACCGCCGGCACGCTGGTCAAGGCGGCCCGCGCGCTCAAGGAGCATGGCGCGAAGCGCGTCATGGCCTATTGCACCCACCCGGTCTTGTCGGGCGGCGCCATTCCGCGGATTGCCGCGTCCGATCTCGACGAAGTGGTCATCACCGACACCATTCCGCTCTCCCAGGAGGCCCTGACCTGCGACCGCATCCGCGTGGTGTCGATCGCCGGTTTGCTGGCCGAAACCATCATTCGCATCAGCAATGAAGAGTCGGTGTCTTCGCTCTTCATGGAATAAGTTTTTCTCGAAGTTTTTTCAACCGCTCGGTCTGGTCGCGGACCGGGCATTTTCTGGAGTAAATCATGCAATTTGAAATCAACGCCCACAAACGCGAACTGCAGGGATCGAGTGCGAGCCGCCGCCTGCGTCGCGCCGGCCGGGTCCCCGGCATTATCTACGGCGGCCCCACCGCCCCGCAGATGATCGAATTCGAGCACAACGTCATCTTCCAGGCGCTGCGCAAGGAAGCCTTTCACGCTTCCGTCATCAACATGAACATCGACGGCACCATGGCAATGTGCCTGCTGCGCGATGTGCAGATGCATGCCTACAAGCTGCAGATCAAGCACGTCGACTTCCAGCGCATCGACGCTACCCACGCCATCCACCAGAAAGTGCCGCTGCACTTCATCAACGCCGAAATCGCTCCGGGCGTCAAGACCGGCGGCGGCATGGCCCACCATGGCATGTCCGAACTCGACGTGAGCTGCCTGCCCAAGGATCTGCCCGCGTTCATCGAGGTCGACCTCAAGGATCTGCAGGCCGGCGAATCGATCCACCTTTCCCAGCTCAAGCTGCCGGCTGGCGTGACCGCGGTGTTCCATGGCGAGGGCGACCCCGTCGTGGCCGGTGTCGTGGTGCGTGGCGCAGGCGTTGCCGCCGAAGAGACGCTGGCCGAAGCCGCTGTCGAAGTCGCTCCGGCCGCCGCGGTGAAGAAACCGGCCGCCGTGGCCGAGCGGAAGACCGAGAAGAAGGGCGACAAACGGTAATCGGGTAATTTTTGTGCCTCTCAAGCTCATAGTCGGACTCGGTAATCCCGGGTCCGACTACTCCAAAACCCGGCACAACGCCGGGTTTTGGTTTTGTGAGCGGCTGGCGCGCGAACTGGATGTTTCTTTCACGCGCGAATCCCGCTATCACGGCTGGGTGGCCAACGCACGAGATGCCGGTGTCTGGCTGCTCATGCCGCAGACCTTCATGAACCGCTCCGGCCAGTCGGTGCAGGCGCTGACCAATTTTTATCGCATCGAGCCGGCCGAAATGCTGGTGGTGCATGACGAACTCGACATCCCGCCCGGCCAGTTGCGCCTCAAGTTCGGCGGCGGCCTGGGCGGCCACAACGGGCTGAAGGACATTACTGCTCACCTGGGCACGCAGGATTTTTGGCGGCTGCGCATCGGCATCGGCCATCCGGGCGACCGCAATGAAGTCATTAATTACGTGCTGAAACCGCCGAAGAAGGAAGAGGCGGGCGAAATCGACGCCGCCATCGACCGTGCGTTGCTGGCCTGGCCGCTGCTCGCCAAAAGTGACTTCAACGCCGCGACCCAGCGCATCAATTCACGGCCCGCGCCACCGAAGCCTCCCCCTCTCCCCCCACCCCTCCCCCGCGAGGGGGGAGGGGAGCTTTCACGCTAACGAAAGAAAACCATGAGCCTCAAATGCGGCATCGTCGGCCTGCCCAACGTCGGCAAGTCCACCCTCTTCAATGCGCTGACCAAGTCGGGCATCGCGGCGGAGAACTATCCCTTTTGCACCATCGAGCCGAATGTCGGCATCGTCGAGGTGCCAGACCCGCGCCTTGCCGCTATCGCCGCCATCGCCAAGCCGCAAAAAATCCTGCCGGCCATCGTCGAGTTCGTCGACATCGCCGGCCTCGTCGCCGGCGCCTCCAAGGGCGAGGGCCTGGGCAACAAATTTCTCGCCAACATCCGCGAGACCGACGCCATCGTGCATGTGGTGCGCTGCTTCGCCGACGAAAATGTCGTGCATGTGGCCGGCAAGATCGACCCGCTTTCCGATATCGAGGTCATCGACACCGAACTCGCGCTGGCCGACATGGCCACCGTCGAGAAAGCCCTCAACCGCTACACCAAGCAGGCCAAGTCAGGCGGAGACAAGGAGGCGAAGCTGCTGGTTAGCGTGCTGGAAAAATGCCTGGCGCAGTTGAACGAAGCCCGTCCGGTGCGGGCGCTGGATCTCTCAAAAGAGGAATGGGCCAACCTCAAGCCGTTCTTCCTGATCACCGCCAAGCCGGTGCTCTACGTCGCTAACGTCATGGAAAACGGCTTCGAAAACAATCCGCACCTGGCCGCGGTGCGCGCCCGCGCAAAAAATGAAAAGGCCGAGGTGGTGGCCGTCTGCGCCGCCATCGAGTCCGAGATTGCCGATCTGGAAGACGACGAGAAACAACTGTTCCTCGCCGACATGGGTCTGGCCGAACCGGGTTTGAACCGCCTGATCCGCGCCGCCTACAGCCTGCTGGGCCTGCAAACCTACTTCACCGCCGGCCCCAAGGAAGTCCGCGCCTGGACCATCCACGCCGGCGATACCGCGCCGCAAGCGGCGGGCGTGATCCACACCGATTTCGAGCACGGCTTCATCCGCGCCCAGACCATCGCCTATGCCGATTTCATCGCCTGCAAGGGCGAAGCCGGCGCCAAGGAAGCCGGCAAAATGCGTGCGGAAGGCAAGGAATACGTCGTCAAGGATGGCGACGTGATGAACTTCCTGTTCAACGTCTAGCGAAAAGTCGACGCCTGAAGCTGTGCGTAGCGGAGGGGGACCCGCTGCAAGCGGGGGCGTAGCGGCCACGCGCGGCGCCGGGACGGCGACACAAGGCGCAGATCATGCGTACACCCCGGCATTCCGCTCCGGGTAGCTCTCATAAACATGTTCGAACACCGCCGAGCATTTCTGGTTGTAAAGCTCCGGCGTATAGGCGCGCGGTAGGCCGCTGTCGAGCGTGTCCTCGATGGCCAGCTTTAACTGCGAGCGGGCCGTTGATTTCTGCCGCCAGTTCAGCACCAGCAATGCCTTGAGCCGAGCCAGCAGTTTGCGGGCCACCTTTTTCACCTCGGCGCGTTCCTCCGTCGAAAGCTCCGGCGCCGGTCGTGTCAGGATATCGAAGATGACCAGCTCTTCCTCGCTCATGTTCTCGCGCATATGGCGTTCTTGCTCGTCGTTGAGGCTGTTGGAGAGCTTCACCAGTTCCTCGAACAGCTCCTCGATGCTGCGGCTGCCGGCGTTGTAGCTCTCGATCAGCGCCTCGAACTTCTCGGCGAAGTCAGCACGGGTGCGGTTCAACTGGATCATCTTTTCCAGTTGGGCGCGGATCGCGGCCTTGAGCATTTCGAGATCGGTGTTCTTGTGCTTTGATGCTTTGAACCGATTGGCCAGCGCCTCGAAGTTGATCTTCGACAGGTCAAGCGCCGGGGGGCCGGATTCGCGGATTTCGTGACCGGTGATGGATTCGTCGAGCAGGCCGTTGATCTGACCCATCACCTGCGAAATGTCCGGCGGGTTCGGATTGAGTGTGGCGCAGATCGCTTCAGCCAGGGTCGTCAGGCAGGCGACGCGGCTGGCGAATTCCAACGCTGACGGGTCGGGCTTCACGGCGCGGTAGAGCGTGCTGACCAGCCGCTCATGGGCAAAGAAGTCGCGGCGCAGCGGGTCGGGGGAGATCAGCGCGTTCATGCCGTCCTGGATGCGTGACAGGCGCTCCATGCTGCCGGCAGGCGTCGCCTCGATCTCGCCCAGCATCACCTTGTGCGCGGCGCAGAAGGCCGCCGCGTCCACCACCGACTTGCGCAATTCCTCGACCAGTTGTTGCTTGTCCTTGACCGGACTCTTGCCGTCCTTGCCCGCCCCGTAGATGGCCAGCGCCTTTTCCAGCGAGGCGAAGACGTTGGCGTAATCGACGATGACGCCGCTGTGTTTGCCGGGGAACACCCGGTTGGCGCGGGCGATGGTCTGCATCAGCGTGTGGTTGCGCATTGGTTTGTCGAGATACACCGTCGAGCAGCTCGGCGCGTCGAAGCCGGTCAGCCACATGGCGCAGACAAAGACCAGGCGCAGCGGGTCTTCGGTGTCCTTGAACTTCTCGTCCAGCCCCGGCTGCCCAGTGGCGGACGACAGGTTCATGCGCTTGCGGTGCGGCTCGATGTCCAGGCCCAGCGCCTGCATCTGCTGGATTTCGTTCTGCCCCGGCGAAACGATCACCGCCATGTCGGTGCTGGTCAGAACCTCCAGACGCTGTTTCAACTCGGCCATGCGCAGGTCGCGCCGGGCCTGTTCTGGCGTCATACCACTGCCGCCCGGCTGGTAGTGCAGTTCGCCCAGTTCCTTCTGCACCCGTGCGGTTTCCGCCGCCCAATGCAGCTTCACCTTGTCATGCATCCGCAGCGCCGTGGCCTTGTCGATGGACACCACCATTGCCTTACCCACAAAGCCGCGCCCGAGGAAGTGCCGCACGATGTCCTGCGCCACGGTTTCCAGCCGGTCGTCGCGGGTGATCAGGCGGTATTGCCGCCCCAGCACGCGCTCCAACTTGGCCTCTTGATCCG